>NZ_JACJEY010000169.1:0-671 GCF_014164295.1 Pseudoalteromonas sp. SG43-7 | reverse complement strand
CAAGTAACAGCACCAAGCTTAACGGATGGCAGTTATACAGTAACCGCCAGTATTACCGATGCGGCAGGCAATACCGGCAGTGACACCGGCACTGGCAGTGTGGATACCTTAGATCCGTTGATCAGTATCAATAGCCTCGGTGCCATTAATGATGATACGCCGACACTCAGTGGCACCTCGTCAGAGCCAGCAGGAACTATTATAAATCTTGTTGTGACCGATAGTGTCGGGACCAGTACCACGCTTAGTGCAACGGTTAATACCAATGGTGAGTGGGCGGTCACCTCGCCAGTCCTCGGCGATGATGATTACACGGTGGTTGCGAGTGTCAGTGATGCAGCGGGCAACAGCAACAGTGCCACTGATACCTTTACACTTAACACCTTAGCGCCGAGTATTACCATCAACGCGATAGGTGAAACCAACGACACTACACCGACCATTAACGGCAGCAGTGATGCGCCAGATGGCAGTGTTGTCACTGTAGTGATAAATGATGGAATAAACCCCGCAGAGACAGTTCAAACCACCGTAACTGGCGGCACATGGAGTGTCACGGCCAGCAGTGATTTAGCGGAGGGTGACTTTAGTGTTACCGCCACCGTTGAAGATGGCGTGGGTAATCAAGGCACCGCCAGCGTCACTGGGATCATTGATACCACCATGCCGGA
>NZ_JACJEY010000168.1:0-671 GCF_014164295.1 Pseudoalteromonas sp. SG43-7 | reverse complement strand
CAAGTAACAGCACCAAGCTTAACGGATGGCAGTTATACAGTAACCGCCAGTATTACCGATGCGGCAGGCAATACCGGCAGTGACACCGGCACTGGCAGTGTGGATACCTTAGATCCGTTGATCAGCATTAATAACTTGGGTGCAATTAATGATGACACGCCAACGCTCAGTGGCACCTCATCAGAGCCACAAGGAACGGTGATAAACCTCACTGTCACCGACAGCGGTGGGACAGTTACCACACTCAGTGCCACGGTTGATGTCAATGGTGACTGGGCCGTTACCGCCCCAGTTTTAGCCGATGATGATTATACGGTGGTTGCGAGCGTCAGTGATGCGGCGGGCAATAGCAACAGTGCCACCGATACCTTCACACTCAATACCTTAGCGCCAAGTATTACCATCAATGCGATTGGTGAAACCAATGACACCACACCGACCATTAACGGCAGCAGTGATGCGCCAGATGGCAGTGTTGTCACTGTGGTGATAAATGATGGAATTAATCCAGCAGAGACTATTCAAACCACCGTAACCGGCGGCACGTGGAGTGTCACGGCCAGCAGTGATTTAGCGGAGGGTGACTTTAGTGTTACCGCCACCGTTGAAGATGGCGTGGGTAATCAAGGCACCGCCAGCGTCACTGGGATCATTGATACCACCATGCCGGA
>NZ_JACJEY010000167.1:0-674 GCF_014164295.1 Pseudoalteromonas sp. SG43-7 | reverse complement strand
TTGTCCATAATCTATATCCATTTATTAGTTGTGATTGCCATTGCTCACTCTTTTCATCTTGTTCTGGCTGATTGTAAAAAGGCGTTTAAAACTGGTCATTTATTCTCACGCCACTGTGCTTGCCCTGAGCCTAGTTCGTGTAATACGCGATCTGTAAACCCCGCTGATGGTGTATTTGAAATCCAAACCTTTATCTCACCTGATTCACCCATACCGACTATTAAGTATGGTTTTATTTCCTTAAATACTTCACCTGTCGATAACGTAAAATAAGGGAGAGATTTAGCTAACTTATAACCATTTTTATCTATTGCCACTTCGCCAAAGTAAATTCTATTTTCAGACTTATCTAACCATTCAACCGCGACTTTTTCTGGGAATTTTTGATCGTATACACTTACTGTCGCTCTTGTTTCACCATAGCAGCACTCAATCGCCCCTGACGGTATTCCCCATTCATCATCAAATACCACAGAGCGCCCCCAAATTGCATTGCCACTTTCGGTGCCGACACCTGCAACCATGTAATCAATTGTTCCTGTTGACGAGCATCCTACAGCGAATAATATTAAAGCGAGTGTGATAAGTAATTTTATGAGCTTGTCCATAATCTATATCCATTTATTAGTTGTGATTGCCATTGCTCACTCTTTTCATCTTGTTCTGGCTGATTG
>NZ_JACJEY010000166.1:0-680 GCF_014164295.1 Pseudoalteromonas sp. SG43-7 | reverse complement strand
GACCTTGTGGTGCATGACTATATCTCTACTTGCTTACAGCGCCTTGCTGAGCAGCCAGATAACCTTGAGCCACTGCTACCTTGGAACATTAAGCAAAGCTAGGTGTCGTTAGCTATACGCTTACGGTGTAACAAATAAAGATGTCGCAACTTTCAAACAGGCACTTTTATTTCCTTTGAATATTAGCTCAAGTGAAACATATGTTTCTGATGATGGGTTTTTAAAAATAAAAACTCGAAAAATCGAAAATACAAGAGAGCTAGAAGATCAGTTTGATAGTATTTTTGTTCCAGCACTGGTGAACCTTGTTGACTGTATTACTCCTGAAAATATGATTTATAATCCCTATAAAGGTTTTTCTGCTGCGTATGGAGCAATTTGGTTTATTGACATCATTGAAAGTGATTCTGGTATTCGTAGGTTTGCTCTATCAAGTTTATCTACAAATGAAACCGCTATTAATAAATGGCTTGCTCAGGAGTGTAAAAACACCTAACAAGCCGCTGTAGTGCGCTCACTGCGTTCGCCGGGACATATTATTGCTGGCTCCCTGCGTGCATATTCTCACCAGCTTTGATCACCCAATGGCATTAACTTTGATCGCTTATTCTCATTAAGCTTTGATCACGAAAATTACGCGATAATGATCACTTTTGTGTTCTTAATGATTTTGCCGATCA
>NZ_JACJEY010000165.1:0-689 GCF_014164295.1 Pseudoalteromonas sp. SG43-7 | reverse complement strand
GTATTCTTTTTGACCGTTTTTATAAATGGACGGTCAATTCTAAATCAATAAACAAATTCGTTTACTTCGTCTGTCGATGCGGCTGTTAAGCAAGTTGCTTACGGCAAACACATATAGAGGCTCTCTTATTGCGATCTCATCGCAGCCTACTTTTTTCCATATCCTTATGGATTTGTAGGGGCACTAGACATTCATCGGTTAACCTAATCATGGCACTATTCAAGGCGGCTGGTTTCATCATGGTGATCCAGTTAGTTTCAGGCTCAAGTCAGGTGTAAGCGACTTTGTTTATTGTATTAATGCACGCGTACTGAGCATCTAATCAAGGCAAGTGGCTTAGGTCTGTAGGCATATAATCAGGTTAAACCTTACTGGTCATTAACTCACCCAATTGATTGATGCTCAGCCTTATATCCAGTTAGATGTTCAGCTCACTCAGTACCGTGACTAACTCTTTAAGAATTTTGCTTCATCGAATACCGTCTCTTTTTTAAGCATAAAATAAACACAGCGACCAAGCTTATGCGCAAGCGCTGACAGTGCTTTGGCTTTGCTCATTCGCTTTTGTAGTTTTTCAAGGTATTTGTTGGCGTTGTGATTGTGACGCAGCAGTAATACGGCAGCTTCCGAGAACGCCCATTTTAGATGTGCATTGCCAATTTTATTACCTTGGGTGCCATAGGTTTTGC
>NZ_JACJEY010000164.1:0-697 GCF_014164295.1 Pseudoalteromonas sp. SG43-7 | reverse complement strand
TTTGCGTGCGAAAATGGTGTTGTTTTGGCGCAATGCCCTGTTGATAAAAAGTCGAATGAAATAACAGCGTTACCAGAGCTTCTTGAATTACTGGAGATAAAAGGCTGCTTAGTCACGATTGACGCGATGGGGTGTCAAAAATCAATTGCAGAGACAATAGTGGATAAACAAGCCGATTACCTACTTGCAGTAAAAGCGAACCATAAAGGACTGCTGTCACAAATAGAGAATGCTTTATTACCTGAGGTCACACGACAAGCGTCCGAAGGAGTTTTGTTTAATGAAGCCGATTATCATAAAAACAGAGAAGAATTCAGGTGTTGTGCTGTTAGTCATAACGTAAGTGATTTATCAGAAACGAGCAATTGGAAAGATGCCAAAACAGTGGGAGTTATTGTTTCTTATAGGAAAGAAAAAAACAAAGTAAGCAATGAGTTATGCTATAGATACTACATCAGTTCAGCATATTTATCGGCGGAAGAACTCGCAAGATCTGCACGGCAACATTGGCAAATAGAGAATGGATTACATTGGCGTTTAGATGTCGGATTTAAAGAAGATGATTGCCGAATTAGGCGTGAAGGTGCAGCACCTGTATTTGCGGGGCTGAGACACATCGCATTTAATCAGCTAAAAGCAGAAACAAGCTTTAATAAAGGCATGCCCGCAAAACAGAAAAAAGCTATGCGCAGTACAG
>NZ_JACJEY010000163.1:0-707 GCF_014164295.1 Pseudoalteromonas sp. SG43-7 | reverse complement strand
CTCGCATTAGGCTCTTTACGTGATAAAGCTAAAAGTTGCTTGGATTTTTCTAAGTTCAATTTAGTAAAAGTAGATAAGTATCAGTGTGCTAATTAGATCACATAATTTGGCAGATTGGTATTAATAGCTGACCACAAGCAGCAGTTAGAGCAAATAAAGTCGACTATGAGTGAAGACGATTTAGCGAACTTTGAAGCCATTTATAATGAAACTGTAAATGCAGTTGTAGAAAAGAAGCTCGATGCTATAAATGCATCGTGTGATAAGATTGAAGCAGTAAGTAAAGAAGTTATAGAACAAGATGAAAAAGACCAAGAAAACTTCCGTATTCTGTCTTACGTTATGGCAGTAATTATTTTTATAGTTATTGTTGTTAATGTCACAAGTTAACCAATCTGACAAGCATTTTGGACTTTCATTATTTTAAAGACTGTTTAAAATGCTATCCCACTAAATCCCAAGTCATCCCCGCTTATCCCATATTTTTCGCGAATTTTATTATCTAGTTTTCTTAACTTGGATCATACAGACGTAAAAAAGCCGCTTCATTTCTGAAGCGGCTTTCTCAATTTGGAGCCTGGTAATGTCCTACTTTCACATAGCAAATGCTACACTATCATCGGCGCTGTTTCGTTTCACTACTGAGTTCGGCATGGGGTCAGGTGGGTCCAAAACGCTATTGTTACCAAGCAAATACGGTGTTAATC
>NZ_JACJEY010000162.1:0-726 GCF_014164295.1 Pseudoalteromonas sp. SG43-7 | reverse complement strand
TACTAATTACCCGTGAGGCTTAACCATACAACGCCAAACGCGTTTTATGTGATAGTTGATAGCGCAAGAAGTTAATAGACTAAAGTAGATTTACTGAAAACTTTTATTATCAGAATTCCAAATTTATAAGGTGACTCTTAGCGCGTAGCGTTAAAGTTGAGGCACCTTGCGCAAAGGAAATGTAAGCACTACGTGCTTTGTCATTATTCCTTCGCACCCTATTTGCTTGGTAACAATAGCGTTTTGGACCCACCTGACCCCATGCCGAACTCAGTAGTGAAACGAAACAGCGCCGATGATAGTGTAGCATTTGCTATGTGAAAGTAGGACATTGCCAGGCTCCAAATTTAGTCGAAGGACTTAAAAATTAACAATTAAAATAAGAAAATTGAAAAGAATTTTCTTGGTAACAATAGCGTTTTGGACCCACCTGACCCCATGCCGAACTCAGTAGTGAAACGAAACAGCGCCGATGATAGTGTAGCATTTGCTATGTGAAAGTAGGACATTGCCAGGATCTAACTAAAGAAAGCCCGACTAGCAATAGTCGGGCTTTTTTACGTTTGCAGGAAAGTGATTTAGCAGTGAGTTATACCAATCTGCATAAAGATTAAGTCAATTTTATCCAGTCTCTAGAGCATATGCTTTTAACCGTATCAGGAACAGAAATGAATTTATTCCACGCTTGCGAAACCTGTTCGACTATTTCTTTATAACCACTAAACA
>NZ_JACJEY010000161.1:0-743 GCF_014164295.1 Pseudoalteromonas sp. SG43-7 | reverse complement strand
CCACTAATGGCTGGGGTGTTGTCATTGCTCAATGTATCGACGCTCACCGTGAGCGTCGGTGGCGTACCATCAAAATCAGTCGAAGTGATCGTGCGCACATTACCTGCTTCATCACTGGCACTGGCGGTGATCGAACTAAGTGTTAGCAGCGGAATACTCAACCCAACTAATGACCAATTACCTGCTGCGTCGGTGGTCGCGGTATAGTTTATCACCCCGCCACCAAGTAGGTTTTGAGTAACCGTAACTGTGCTTCCAGCAGGTAAATCGGAGGTACCATTAAGGGACACTAACTGTCCTAATAGGAAGGTGGGCACAAACGCAAGCTCTGGCGGAATTGTATCAACCACGCCGTTGTCACCGGCGCTGCCGGTATTGCCTGCGGCATCGGTTTGGCTGGCAGTCACTGTGTATGCACCATCAACAAGCGGTTGCATGGCCTCGGCACTCCAATTACCACTGGCATTGGTTTGCACCGTTACTGTATGGCTGCCGTTAGCATCCGTAAAGGTAACCGCAATGTCACTGTTTGCTAAATCTGATGTACCTGTCACCACTGGTGTATTGTCGTTGGTCAATGCCGGTGCATCGATAGTGACAATCGGCGCTGTTGTGTCTATCACCCCACCATTTTCTGTGTCACTGGCGGTATTGCCGGCGGCATCGGTGACACTAGCATCAACAACAAAAGCGCCTTCTGCAAGCGGGGTCGGTACATCCACCGACCAACTGCCATCAGCCAA
>NZ_JACJEY010000160.1:0-836 GCF_014164295.1 Pseudoalteromonas sp. SG43-7 | reverse complement strand
GCAGAGGCTAACATGAATAAACATAGCATACTTTTTATCGGACTTGATACACATAAAGAATTCAATGAAGTCGCCTATATTGAAGAACATAGAGGTGCACAACCTGTTCACCTTGGTCGATTTTCCTCTTCCAAAGTTGCCGTTCAAAAGCTTGTTCGTCAGTTTGAATCTAAATACCCTGGCGCAACGTTACACTTTGTTTATGAAGCAGGCCCTTGTGGTTATTGGATTTACAGATTAATCACAAGCCTTGGCCATTGCTGTTATGTGGTTGCCCCGTCTCTTATTCCTAAAAAACCAGGCGAGAAGATTAAAACCGATAAACGTGATGCCCTTAAGCTCGCTAAATTACTTAAATCTGAAGATTTAACACCTATCTATGTTCCCGAGCCTGAAGATGAAGCTGTACGTGATTTATCTCGTGCACGCGAAGTGGCCATGAAAGATTTAAAAGATGCTAAATATCAATTAAAAGCACTGCTGCTTCGTAATAATATTAATTACAAAGGCACTGCAAATTGGTCACAAAAACATTTACGTTGGCTCACTGAGCTTGTGCTTCCACACCCAGCACAGCACATCGTCTTACAAGAGTTTTTACAAACAATTACCGAGCGAATAAGTCGACTTGAACGATTAGATAATGAACTTACACATCACGTTCATCAATGGCGTTATTATCCCGTTGTTAAAGCAATACAAGCAATGCGAGGTGTTCGTTTGTTGGTCGCCACCGGTGTTGTTGCTGAGCTTGGCGATTTAACGCGCTTCGATCATCCCCGTAAATTAATGAGTTATCTCGGTCTTGTACCCAGTGAACACTCGAGTGGTGGCAA
>NZ_JACJEY010000015.1:0-111799 GCF_014164295.1 Pseudoalteromonas sp. SG43-7 | reverse complement strand
CGCTTACCGCTTACCGCTTACCGCTTACCGCTTACCGCTTAGGCCTGTGGCTGCCCGTATATTTGCTCTGCGCGGTTAAATAGCACCCACGATGTTAAAATATATTTATCATTCGATACTGGCTTATTACCGCGATGAGTATGAGTAAAGTAGCCTGGGGCAATCACCATAGTGCCTTTTTTCGGAGCTATCTTACGATTTTGATAATAAAACTCGGTTTCACCGCCTTCTTCAACATCGTTTAAATAAAACATAAATAACAATACTCGATGCAGTGCTTCGTTATGGTGTAACTGTGGGTACACTTCACTATGCCAATACGGGTAGCCGCCTTTGTTAACTTCGTATTTTTGCGCTTGGATATTACCGAGTCGAAAAATTTTCTGTACCAATAAAGGTAATTGCGGTTTACCTACCTCGTCAAAATTAGCTTGCGTTAAATCAACAGGTTGTCCTGTTTGGGGGTGGTACACTTTTAAACCAAACGCCCCAATCATTATAAAAATATGTTCTTCAATGTAGTTAAAAACATATTGTGCAGTAGTTTGTTGAATATGTTTTAATTGCTCAGCGTATTCAGGATGATTGTTTAAGTGTAAGTCGTGGCTATCTTTTTTATTAAGATCTATGCCGCCTGATGTCATCCCTTGTTTTATATGCGGGCTTTGCGAAAAGATGGTGATAAAGTTATCGCAAAAGTCATTACTGAGCGCGTTGTCATACACGCGGATAAAGTCCGTCATGAGTTACCTGTTTAATTATTATTGGATTATTATGTTTACTGAAAAAGTGATGCCGCGCTTTAGCGAAACGGATGCACTCGGACACATCAACAATACCGTACTCCCTGTTTGGTTTGAAGCCGCACGTGCACCTATTTTTAAATTTTTTACCCCCGATTTAAATCCTCACGATTGGAAGCTTATTATTGCTAAAATTGAGGTGTCGTTTGTAGGTGAGTTGTTTTACTCGCATGAAGTAAGTATTAAAACATCGGTAGAGCATATTGGCAGCAGCTCATTTGTGCTTCGCCAAGAGGCATGGCAGCAAGATAAATGCTGCGCAATCGGTAAAACAGTGCTGGTACGTTACGACTTTGCCGCTAAAGCTAAGCAAGCTTTATCTCGTGTTGAAAAAGCAGCCTTAAATGAGCATTTTATTGCAGCTTCTTAATGTGTAGTTAGTAATTTAAGGTGCGCAAGTAGTTATCTAAAGCGGTGACTTGCGCTTTCCTAAAGCATAGCCCGAGCTTTGTTCTACGCCACAATATGTCATCGCTGGTTTTTGCCCACTCGTTGTTAATTAGGTAATCGACTTCTTGAGCGTATAGACCATGGCCAAAATGACAACCTAAGTCAGCCAATGCACTGCAATTACCTAGCAGTGCATTAGTTAGCGTGCCATAGGAGCGTACCAGCCTATTTAATAATAACTCAGGCAACCAATTATATTTTACTTGTAGTTGCGTTATTAACGTCGCTTTTTCACTAAAATCTCCGCCTGGTAACGGCGCGCTTTTTGTCCACGCTTCAGTCATATGAGGATAAAATAGCGCGAGTTTGTCCACAGCATTTTCTGCCAGTTTTCGATAAGTAGTTATTTTTCCGCCAAACACACTTAACAAAGCAGCCTGATTATCATCATTATTTAATATCAGCTTATAATCGCGGGTTACAGCTTGAGCATCTGCTGAGTGGTCATCGAGTAATGGCCGTACGCCACTGAATGTATGTACTATATCAGTCGCTTCAATCGGAGTTTTAAAGTAATGATTAGTAATATTGATTAAGTAACTAATTTCTTGTTTGCTAATTTTTACATCTTTAATATTGCCGGTATATTCTTCATCAGTAGTGCCAATGAGAGAATAGTCATCTTCAAAGGGAATGACAAAAACAATACGTTGATCTTCATTTTGGAGAATATAGGCACATGGCTCGTCATGAATACGTGGCACCACGATATGGCTGCCTTTGACTAAGCGAATATGCTGTGGTGATGGCTGAATAAATACATTATCAAACAATGAAGCAACCCAAGGGCCTGCGGCATTAACAATGCATTTGGCTTTGATTTGTAGTTGCTGCTGGGTCGTTTGTTGCGCTAGAGTTACATCCCAATGTTCAATATTGCGCTGTGCCTTTATACAACGAGTACGTGTTGCTATGGTTGCTCCGTGTTGTTCGGCGGCAAGGGCGTTTAAGATCACTAAACGCGCGTCATCTACCCAGCCATCAGCATATTCAAACCCTTGTGTAATTGATGCATTTAGCACACTGTCTTTTGTGAAAATAATCGACTTGGAAGCGGGTAGCGTGTCTCGTTTTCCTAGATGGTCGTAAATAAATAATCCTAGGCGGATCATCCATGGCGGCCGCAAATGTGACTGATGAGGAAGCCTAAACGAGAGCGGCCAAATAATATGCGGTGCTTTTTTTAATAACACTTCACGCTCTAGCAATGCTTCTTTTACTAACCTAAATTGATAGTGCTCTAAATAGCGCAGCCCGCCATGAATAAGCTTACTGCTGTTTGATGAGGTGGCTGAGGCTAAATCGTCTTGCTCACACAATAATACTTTCAAGCCTCTACCACTTGCATCTGCTGCAATACCAGCACCATTAATGCCACCGCCAATGACAAGTAAATCATATTCGTTATCGAGTAACTGCACGGGTGAACCTTAAAGTTAGTTGTTAATGCCAGATTATATTAACGCGATTAGCCGTCATTCTGCGGATTATTAGCAAGCGTCACTTGCGCAATACAATGTAGCCATTTTGCATATAAATCGTTACGCTCAAAGCTACTCATAGTTGGCTCAAAGCGGCGGTCACATCGCCACATAGTTGCTAGTTGCGCTGTTGATTCATAAACACCACTTTGCAGGCCTGCTAAATAGGCGACGCCAAGCGAGGTGGTTTCGGTTAAGGTGGGGCGCTCAACACTCGCACCTAAAATATTAGCTAAAAACTCCATAGCCCAATTATTATTAGCCATACCGCCGTCAACGCGCAAGATGCTGGGGCGCAAGCCATCCCCTTCCATCGCTTTTTGTAAATCTTTAGTTTGATAACCCACTGATTGCAAAGCTGCAGCGACAATCGTACTAATACCTGAATCTCGAGTAAGCCCTAAAATAGCACCTCGGGCATTGGCATCCCAATAGGGAGCGCCTAAACCTGTAAAAGAGGGCACTAAAAATACCCCATGATCTAAGGGAACACCTTTGACGAGGGCTTCACTTTCTCCCGCGCTTTCTAATAATTTCAAGCCCTCTACAATCCACTGCATGGTGGCACCTGCCATAAAAATACTGCCTTCAATGGCATACGTAGGTTTGCCGTTAAGTCTATATGCGATGGTGGTTAATAAGCGATTGTTTGACTTTAGTGCTTTATCGCCGGTGTTAAGCATTAAAAAACAGCCTGTTCCGTAGGTGCTTTTTGCCATACCTTCTTCAAAACAAGCTTGGCCAATTAAAGCGGCTTGCTGATCACCCGCTATGCCGCTAATTGGAATTTCACCACCAAATAACTCGCTGCTAGTAACACCAAAGTCAGCCGCTGAGTCCATTACTTCAGGTAGCATCGAGGCTGGAATATCAAATAAGGCGAGTAAGTCTTCATCCCAGCATTGCTGGTGAATGTTAAACAGTAATGTGCGAGAGGCATTGGTTGCATCGGTTTTGTGTACTTTACCATCGGTTAATTGCCATAGTAAGTAGGTGTCTACCGTACCAAACGCCAGCTCACCTGCTTGTGCTTGCTCTTTAGCGCCAGTGACGTTATCTAAGATCCAACGAATTTTGGTGGCAGAAAAGTACGGATCGAGTAATAAGCCGGTTTTATCATTGACGATTTTACTGTGCCCAGCATCGCGCAAACTATCACAGTACTGGCTAGTGCGTCGGTCTTGCCACACAATCGCGTTGTAAATAGGTTGCCCGGTTTTTTTACTCCACACTAAGGTGGTTTCTCGTTGATTAGCAATGCCTATGGCAATAATGTCGGCAGCCGTTACCCGTTGCTGCGCCAATACGTTTTTAACGCTCGCGAATACGGTTTGCCAAATATCTACAGGATCGTGTTCAACCCAACCATTTTGCACAAAGTGCTGCGGGAAGGTTTGTTGGGCTGTGCCAAAAACCTCGGCATCTTTGGTGTATAAGATGGCGCGAGAGCTCGTCGTTCCTTGGTCAATCGAGAGTATGTATTTGCACATAAAATATAATGTTATTTAACTTAGATAAAGATAGCTTGTCTATAAGCTAAACGAATAGCAATGCTTTTGCACCATAATGGATGTAATTTTAGGCAAATAGGATGAGTGAAAGGGAGTTAAGGCTCAGTGCTGGCGCTTAGTTTTAAATAAGCGCCAGATATATATAATATAATTATTAGTTGGCAGCATCAGCTAATTGCTGATGGAGCCAATCTTTTAATGCCATTCTATCGTGTTTTAATTGATGCATTGCTTCATCATCAATAGGGGCATCTTGTAACTCCAGGACACGGATTTCTTTATCAATTGCATTGTATTGCTTTGCCCTTGCCGCGAACTCTTCATTATCAGTGTTGAGCTTAGTGATAGTGCTTTGGTATTCAGGGAAATCTTTAGTTAATGAATGATCTTCGCCTAACATAGGTCGCTCCTTATTAAAGCGTGTTACATATTAATCTCGATAGATAAACACGCATGGGTTTTAGTCAAATTAAATGCTCTGAGGCGTTTTGCCAATACAATAGAGCTTGGGCTGATTTAAAATAAATCAACATCAAGCTCAGTATTATCGTTATTAAAGTAATTTCCCTTTGCCTGAATACAAAACACTGACACTCGTGCGGGCTTAAGTTAGAATATGAACGCAGGCAGTTGCCTGCAAACAATTTCTATTTTGAGTGCTTTATTACATGCTTTTAATGATCGATAACTACGACTCGTTTACCTACAATTTGGTACAGTATTTTCAACGTTTAGATCAAGAGGTGCTAGTAAAGCGCAATGATGAGATCTCGGTTAGTCAAATTGCCCAGTTAAACCCTAAGCATATCGTGATATCTCCCGGCCCATGTTCACCAAATGAAGCGGGTATATCTTTGGAGCTTGTTGAGCAATTAAAAGGTCAATTTCCAATTTTAGGTATTTGTTTAGGTCATCAAACAATAGCACAAGCACTAGGTGCGAACATTGTTAGGGCAAAGCAAGTGATGCATGGTAAAACCTCGCCAATTTATCATGCTAATCAAGGTGTATTTGCCGGCTTACCAAATCCATTAACAGTTTGCCGTTATCATTCGTTGGTTGTTGAACAAGATAGCATTCCTGATGAGTTGCAGATCACCGCTTGGACCGAAACTGAAAGTGGCCAGTTAGATGAAATAATGGGCTTAGTTCATAATAGCTTAGCGTTAGAGGGGGTACAATTTCACCCAGAGGCAATTTTAACGCAGCGAGGACTTGAATTACTTGCTAACTTTTTAACTCGGTTCTAGGCTTATGCTAACAAACGTAGTAGCTTCCCTTAATTTATTTATAAAAGATAACTATTAATGACAGATGAAATACGCCAACAAAGGACAGCTAAGGCATTAGAGCAACGAGCCCATGATTTGTTGCTTGGACATAGCTTTGCGCAACGTCAAATTGGCTATATTCATACTCTAGATATAAATTATGGTGAGGCGATGAAGCAGCGCACCTTACTTGAGGTTGAAGTTGCTGCGCAAAAAATACGTAAACTCTCCAGTACTTCGCATCATAAGTACCGCGCTCAAGCCAGCCAGCAGTTACATCAAGTTATTGATACCGCCATGAACAAGCAGTTAGCCGATATTGATACGGTACTACATGAAACCATTGGTATTGAAGATAATGTCCCCGCGATTTTAGACATACTTGCGGTAAAATCAGCATCGGTAGGGCGCCTTGAGCCATTAGTTAAAGATTTAACTTGGTTAGGACGTGAGTTAGTTGCTTTTGTGAATTTGCCTTATTATCGCGCGCAGCGCAATAAACATACTTCGGTAAAAGTTGATAATCCCTCTTTAGCTCTGCGTTATATTGGTTTAGACAACTTACAGTTTGTAGTGCCTACCTTTGCGGTACGTCATTGGATGCCACACAGCACCGAACCATTTCCATTATTGAAGCGTCGCCTACGCGATAACTCAATGGCTTGCGCGATTGCGGCGCAAGAGTTGGCTAAGCTCAATGGTATTAATGAAGTACATGCATTTACTTTGGGTATGTTACTCGATGTTGGCAAGATAGCTTTGATTCGACTCTATTTACGTACATTCGAACGAGTGTGGCAGCGCAAAGTAACCCTTGCCCGAGAAGACCAACATAAAGATCTTCACACCGCATTGTTAGAGTTAAAACCTGATCCGTTATTTTTAAGTACTTTACTTAATCAGCATGCGCTAAAAGTCACGGCGACGGTGATTGATAAAATGGCGTTTCGGTATTTACCTTTTAATGCTGTGTTATCGCAGTTGATTAATGGTGTGTCCAAAGGGGATTCACTATTGCCATTAGCGATGTTAATGCAAAAGGCACGTTGTTATAGTCAATGTGTTACTTTGAGCGAACATCAGCTGGTGGAAAGTGATGAAAAATCACTCTGGTTTGATTACGTTGGGTTATCAAAACAGGAACTAGAGCAGCTTGAAAAAACCAATTTGCAGCACTTTCATATTAAAATTGACTAGGGCGTGTTTATCTTTCGAGGTTGAATTTGCAGCAGTGTGTTTGGTATTTAGGCAAGGCAGAGCCTATGTAGTGTGGTTGTTCCCCATAAATAGGCGATAACGCAGCATCAATGCCAAACACGCGCTGCCCGAAGGGTTCTTCCTAGGGGCGATTAACTCTTTGTTACTTACATGGATGTAAGTAAGGGGCGTGAGCAGGACGCGGAAGCTTTGCTCAATTTTTACTTAGCCCACTAGGTTACAAATCTCGCGCCGTGATTAAATCGCCCCTAATTTGAACAAATTTTAATCCTGAAAGGTCAACACGCCCTTATTTCATAAATTTTTTGTTAATTTTTTTACGACTATTCATTCATCATTAATATCTACTCTTACCCATATTTTATCTTGCAAAGCTCTGCCTGGTGGGTGGTGGGGCAGCGATATAGAATAAACAACCCCATAATTCGTTATTCAGATAGTTATTCACTATCTCTGAAATTATATCTCAAAGCCTTTAATAACAAGGGCTACATGAAAGTTTTATAAGAGACAATAACGAAAAACTCTGAAATAATGATTATCTGAAAATTGAACCAGAGAGTATTTTTTGGCGATGTGAGCTATGCTGATTTACGCCAAAGGAGATGGTACAACAGTCTATCATCAAGCCTATTTTTTAAACTTTCTGTGGGATCACAATTAAGAGGATATAAAATGACAGTCAATCGCGAATTATTTGATCAAGTAATGGTTCCTAACTACGCACCTTCAAGCGTTATTCCTGTTCGTGGCGAAGGCTCACGTGTATGGGATCAGCAAGGTCGTGAATATATCGATTTTGCCGGTGGTATCGCTGTTAACTGTCTAGGTCATTGTCATCCAGCATTGGTTAAAGCATTAAAAGAGCAAGGCGAAAAAATCTGGCACCTATCAAATGTAATGACTAATGAGCCAGCACTTCGTTTAGCTAAAAAATTGGTAGATGCTACATTTGCTGAAAAAGTATATTTCGCCAACTCAGGCGCAGAAGCAAATGAAGGCGCACTAAAATTAGCGCGTCGTGTTGCGCTTGAAAATTTTGGTGAGCAAAAATCGCAAATCATCGCTTTCAATAAAGGTTTCCATGGCCGTACATTCTTTACTGTAACCGTGGGCGGTCAAGCTGCTTACTCTGATGGTTTTGGTCCTAAGCCGGGAGATATCGTACATTGTGACTATAACGATTTAGCCGCATTTGAAGCACTAATCTCTGATAACACATGTGCGGTAATGATGGAGCCATTACAAGGTGAAGGCGGCATTATCTCTGCTACTGACGAGTTTGCTCAAGGTGTACGCCAGTTATGTACTAAACATAACGCATTACTTATTTTTGATGAAGTACAAACTGGTGTCGGTCGTACTGGCGATCTTTATGCATACCAAGGGTTAAATGTAGTACCTGATATTTTAACTACTGCAAAAGCACTTGGCGGCGGTTTTCCAATTGGTGCAATGATCACCACGACAGAGATTGCTAAGCACCTTAAAGTCGGTACTCATGGTTCTACTTATGGCGGCAATCCGTTGGCATGTGCTGTTGGTGAAGCAGCCTTTGATACTGTGAATACACCAGAAGTATTAGCTGGCGTAAAAGCAAAGTCAGCATTGTTTAATGAATTACTAACTGCAATTAACGATAAGTACAACGTTTTCTCGGAAATTCGTGGTCAAGGTTTATTAATTGGTGCTGTGGTTAATGAGCAGTTTAAAGGTCGTGCTAAAGAGTTTTTAGTAGCAGGAACCGCTGAGGGTGTGATGTCGTTAGTCGCGGGTGCCGATGTGGTGCGTTTTACTCCATCTTTAGTGATCCCTGAAGCGGATATCCGTGAAGGGATGGCGCGCTTTGAAAAAGCCGTAGCCAACGTTGTGAACGGTTAATCAACACCTCTAATCATAATAAGGGCAAGTAGCAAGCTTGCCCTAATATTCTTAATTTACCGTTATTTATAAGGGAGCAAGCGGACTCATGATGATCCTTCGCCCAATCCAGCAATGTGATTACCCAGCTTTATTGAAAATTGCCCACGAATCAGGACATGGTTTTACCTCTTTACCTAATAACGAAGAGTTATTACAAAAGAAGATAGCTCATTCAATAAGCTCATTCGCAAAAAGTGCATCTCATCCGGGTGATGAAGGTTACTTGTTTGTTCTTGAAGATAGCGAAACAGGTGAAGTAGTCGGTACCTCAGCAATTGAAGCTGCGGTTGGTTTAGATGATGCGTTTTATCACTATCATTTAAGTAAAGCTATTCATTCATCTCGTACATTGAATGTTTATAAAGCGGTTGATATTTTAACCTTGTGTAATGATTACACTGGAGCAACTGAGCTTTGTACGCTGTTTTTAAAAGATGGTTACCGTAAAAATAATAACGGTAAGCTGCTTTCAAAAGCACGTTTTATGTTTATCAAGCAGCACCAAGAACGCTTTGCTGAAACCGTAATTGCAGAAATGCGCGGTGTTTCTAACGAACACGGCAGTAGTCCATTTTGGCAATGGTTAGAAGAACACTTTTTCTCGATGGATTTTCCAACAGCTGATTACTTAACCGGTATCGGCCAAAAAGTGTTTATTGCTGAACTAATGCCAAAGTACCCAATTTACGTCAACTTATTAAGTAAAGAGGCGCAAGCCGTGATCGGCAAGGTGCACAATAATACGCGCCCTGCGATTGAACTACTGAAAAAAGAAGGCTTCACCTTTAATGGCTACGTTGACATTTTTGATGCTGGCCCAACGGTAGAAGCAAAAGTAGATAATATTGCAACTATTCGTAATGCCAAAAACTTTACCGTAAAAATCGGTGAAAACAGCGGCGAGACGGCTATCATGCTAGCGAATGACAAACTCAATGATTTTAGAGCAACCGTTGCACAACTAAACCTTGATGAAACAAGCTCTGAGTTGACTTTGCCACAGGCAATGGCCGATGCACTGCACTTACAAGCTGGCGATATAGTTACCGCAACACGTATATAATTTAGGAGAAAGTACATGACTCATCCTGCACAATTTATTAATGGTCAATGGTCGCAAGGCCTAGGCGATGCATTTAATTCAGTAAACCCAGCCAATAACGAAATTATTTGGCAAGCAAACTCAGCCACCAGTGAGCAAGTAGACACCGCTGTTAACTCTGCGCGTGCAGCATTTTATAGCTGGGCTGATAAATCATTTGCAGAACGTTTAGCGATTGTAAAAACTTTTGCCGAAACCCTAAAAGAGCACAGCGAAGAGCTTGCTGTTGTAATAGCCCAAGAAACGGGTAAGCCGTTATGGGAAACTCGCACTGAAGCGGGTGCTATGGTCGGTAAAATAGCTATCTCTGAAAAAGCATTTTTAGAGCGCACTGGCGACGTAGAAAACCCAATGCCGCAAGGTCGTGCAATGATCCGCCATAAACCACATGGTGTAGTGGCGGTATTTGGCCCTTATAACTTCCCTGGTCATTTACCTAATGGCCATATTGTGCCTGCACTTTTGGCGGGCAATACCGTGGTGTTTAAACCATCGGAGCTAACTCCAGCTGTTGCTGAGCTAACGCTTAAGTTATGGGAAAAAGCAGGTTTACCAGCAGGGGTTATTAACCTAGTACAAGGCGAAGTAGCCACAGGTAAGGCTCTTGCTGCTCACAAAGGTATTGATGGCTTATTCTTTACCGGTTCATCACGCACAGGCCATATTCTGCATGAGCAGTTTGCCGGTCAACCAGGTAAAATCTTAGCATTAGAAATGGGTGGTAACAATCCACTGATTATTACTGATGTTGCTGATACTAAAGCCGTTATTCACGATATTATTCAATCAGCATTTATCTCAAGTGGCCAACGATGTACCTGTGCACGCAAGCTGTTTTTACCAGCAGGTGAGCAAGGCGATGCTATTTTAGCCGGTTTAATTACCGCGACTAAAGCCATCAAAGTGGGCAACTACGATGATGTAGAGCAACCGTTTATGGGCTCGATGATCTCATCAGCTGCGGCCGCTGGTATGGTAAAAGCACAGCAACAACTCGTTGAGCTTGGTGCTGAAGTATTGGTTGAGCTTAAGCATACTGAAAATACAGGTTTTGTAACGCCTGGTATTATTGAGTGTACAGATGTTGCTAACTTCCCAGATGAAGAGCACTTTGGTCCACTATTAAAAGTATTCCGCTTTACAGATTTTGATAGTGCGATTGATAAAGCCAACGATACCAGCTTTGGTTTGTCTGCGGGTTTACTCAGTGATAATGCGGCAGATTACGACCATTTTTTACGTCGTATCCGTGCTGGTATTGTTAACTGGAACCGCCCAATCACCGGTGCCTCAAGTGCAGCTCCTTTTGGTGGTATTGGTGCATCAGGTAATCATCGTGCAAGTGCTTACTATGCAGCTGATTATTGCGCATACCCAGTTGCCTCTGTTGAACTTGAAAAAGTAGCAATGCCAGCAACATTAAGCCCTGGCTTAAAAATCGATTAATCGATTTTGGTCAAATAGTAATAAATAACTAAAAAAGCAGCCAAGGCTGCTTTTTTTGTATTGGTTAATGCTCAAAGGTAGCAATTAAAAGCGCTTTCTGCTTAAATCAATACAGTCGTTTTAATTAGGTGTGGATAATTATGGTTTTAGATAGGCAAGGATATGATGACCTCATCATGTATCTTACTCAAAATTTAGCATTATTTGAGAAGTCCGGCGAAATAAAACCAGGCGCTCCTACTATTATGGAGCTAATAGAAGATGATATTGCTGAAAATGTCATGTTGTTATGCCAGCAACACACAGAGCTTTCTACTGAACAACGTAGTCAAATCGTGCGTGAAGTAGATGGCATTGTATACGACTTACAAGAAGTCCTCAGCAGCGTCACCAGTAATCAAGTGACAATAGAGCAACATGCATTTATCGATGAATTTGCCGCATTGGTAAAAAACCTCTTTGATAGCGCAGTTGTCGAAAGTGCCTGATCATTCCAATTATCGTTTTTAATTTGCAACTGCGTGTGACTTCCTTACAATCAAGGAAATAACTTCTTTGAGAGTAATAAAATGCAAGCGAATGTGAAATGGGTTGAAGGCGATACTTTTTTAGGGCGTTCTAATTCTGGTCACAATGTTGTGTTTGATGCTGGTAGCGATAGCGCCGCACCAAGCCCAATGGAAATGGTATTAATGTCAGTTGGCTGCTGTTCATCGGTTGATGTAGTCAGTATTCTAAAAAAAGCTAAACAACAGTTTTCAGATGTGCAAGTGCAACTGAGTGCTGAACGCGCAGAGTCCGCTCCGCGAGTATTCACTAAGATTAACTTACACTTTGTTGTGACTGGCGATAACGTTTCAGAAAAGCACCTTGCGCGTGCCGTTCAACTATCTGCAGAGAAGTATTGTTCAGTAGCATTAATGCTTGATAAAACAGTAGAAATTACCCACACACACGAAGTTATACAAGAACAGGGAAAATAACGCTTTTTCCTGAGGTGAAATTCGTATAAAATCCGCGAACTTTTCATTCTGCTCTGGCAGATTTCACTTGTTTATAGGTTGGTTTATCATGAACAAACCCTTCGATAAAATTAAACTTCATGGCTTTAATAACTTAACCAAAAGTTTAAGCTTTAGTATTTACGATATTTGCTATGCAAAGACTGAGCAACAACGTAAAGAATATATTGAATATATCGACGAACAGTACAGTGCTGATCGACTAACCGATATTTTAGGTGAAGTAGTAGACATTATCGGTGCGAATATTTTAAATGTTTCGCGTCAAGATTACGATCCTCAAGGTGCTAGTGTAACAATTCTGATCTCAGAAGAGCCAATTGAGCAGCAGCAAACTTATGAAGTTGATGAAGCACCAGGACCATTACCTGAAACAGTTGTTGCTCATTTAGATAAAAGCCACATCTGCGTTCATACCTATCCTGAAGCTCACCCTGATGATGGTATTTGTACTTTCCGTGCCGATATCGAAGTATCAACCTGTGGCATTATTTCGCCATTAAAAGCGTTAAACTTCCTAATTCATAGCTTAGAGTCAGATGTTGTAACAATTGACTACCGAGTGCGTGGTTTTACCCGTGACGTAGATGGTGTTAAGCACTATATCGATCACGCGATCAACTCAATTCAAAACTACATGACCGAAGATACCAAAGAAGCGTACCAAATGATGGACGTGAATGTGTATCAAGAAAACTTGTTTCACACTAAGATGATGCTAAAAGAAACAGACCTAAATACTTATTTATTTGGTGTTACTACGAGTGATTTATCTGAAGACGAAGAAGAAGCAATTCGTTCTAAATTAACACGTGAAATGCAAGAAATTTTTTACGGCCGTAACCTGCCGGAAGCAGAATAAACTCACTTAATTAGTAAGTTTTAAAAAACGGCGCGCAATGTAAATTGCGCGCCGTTTTTATTAAAGTTGCTAAATGCAGCAACAAAAGCAAACGAAAACACCATCCTTCCTAAGTATATCTCCTAAATTAGCCTGAAAATGTTGGTGACGACATTCCTTGACGCTAGCAGCTGTGGCTAATAGTCTAAGTAAACAGCCCGTCTTCTATTATGGATCAATATGCAGAATCAAGGCCTAGCACAGCAACTATTTTTGGCAAAGCAGGTGAGGGAGCACGAAGCAAAAGCAGCGACCTTAGCAGGCGTTAGCATGTTCACTTTGATGGAGCGCGCAGGGCATGCGGTATTCTCTCAGTGTATCGAGCATTTTCCGAATGCTCAGCGCTACTTTATTCTGGTCGGTTATGGTAATAATGCGGGCGATGGCTATATTGTGGCAAGCCTTGCCAAGCAAGCCGGTAAAGAAGTCATTGTACTTGCAGCCGATACCAGTAGACATCTCACCGGGGATGCGCTTACAGCTCAGCAACGTTGGCAAGCATTGGGGGGCGAAGTTGAAAGTTACACGCAAGGTCGTCTCAATAATGCCGATATTATTATTGATGGTTTGTTAGGTACCGGAATTAATAGTCAAGTTCGTCGGCCATTTTTAACGATGATTGAAGATGCCAACGCGCAACCTAGCGCAATAGTGGCAATTGATTTACCTTCAGGCATAGACGCCGACACCGGGCAGCCACTTGGCATCGCTATTCAGGCTACTATTACCGTTACTTTTGTGGGGATTAAACAAGGCTTAGTAACCGGTGCCGGGCGAAGTGCTGCAGGAAAAATCATTTTTAATGATTTAGGGATCGCAGAATCATTTACCAAGTTAGTGGATGCTAGCGCAACACTTATCAATATCACTAGTTTCAAACCACTTGCTGCACGAAGTCGCAATAGCCATAAAGGGAACCACGGAAAGCTGTTATGCGTCGGTGGGAATCAAGGTACTAGCGGGGCCATTCGTTTATCAAGTGAAGCAGCACTTCGTACAGGTGCTGCAATGGTGCGTGTTTATACTCATCAAAGCAGTGTACAAGTCGTTAGTAGTGGTCGCCCTGAATTAATGGTCAGTTGCGACAGTTTATCCGCAGCCCTTGCATGGGCAAATTGTGTCATTATTGGTCCAGGTCTTGGTCAGGATAGTTGGGCGCAAATCGCATTTGAGCAGGTTATACAATATTGCTTAGCAAATAATTTACCATTAGTTATTGATGCTGATGGCTTAAATTTGTTGGCTAAGCATGTTTTAGAGTATCGCCTTAAAAATTGCATAATAACCCCGCATGCTGGTGAAGCCTCACGGCTAATGAAAGTTTCAATTGCTGAGATTGAAGCAAATCGCTTTCAATCTGCTACGGATTTAGCTAAACGTTATACCAGTACCAGTGTGCTGAAAGGCGCGGGTAGCCTGATCGCCAACGGGCAGCAAACTTGGTTGTGCGAAAATGGTAATCCAGCGCTTGCCGTTGGTGGCAGTGGTGATGTGCTTACCGGCATCATAGGTGCGTTACTTGCTCAAGGTTTCGCTGTTGATCAAGCCGCATGTTACGGTGTGACATTGCACGCTAAAGCAGCCGATATTTTGGCAGAACGCGAAGGGGAGCGCGGCATGTTGCCAAGTGATTTATTTGCGATTGTCAGGCAGCTCATTAATGGTAAATAGCGGTTAAATATACTTTTTGGTCACTATTTTTAGGAACTCGTTTTGCTAAATACAGCACAGTCCCTATACTCTAATTTGCGCGGCTATTATTTACTACTGAGGTAAAAAGAAGATGTTGATACAAAAAAAAATGTACCTAGGGAGTTTTCTGCTGCTGTTGTTTGCTTTAATTATTCTGTCAGGAATAATGCAGCTAGTTGTTACGCCAATCATTAAAAATGACGCTATATCCAGCGCAAAATTACAAGCAAAGGTGATCGGCGAATCGTTAGCAAAAGATTTAGCTAAAAGTGCCACCTTAACGCAAAGCTTAGCCGTGGTAGCCGAGACTTTGCCATTGCAGCAAGCGGCCTTTATTGAAAATATTGCTCCTTTGATTGCAAGTGGCAAAGGTATTGCGGGTGGTGGTATTTGGCCTGAGCCGAATAAAATGCTGCCTTCAGCAGCAAAGGCATCTCTTTTCTGGGCGAAAACAGGTAATGGCCAATATAAACTTTTAGATGATTATAACCAGCCCGACAGCAGCGCGTATCAACAAGAAACCTGGTATAAAAATGCCATTAACGCTAATCGGGGTGAGTGCGTTTGGTCCGAAGCTTATGTAGACACGGTATCGAATGTACCGATGGTTACCTGTTCCGTGAAAATAATCCGTGATAACCAATTTTGGGGGGTTGCCACTTTAGACGTTGAACTGGCATCTATCGAAAGCTCATTGATCGCAGAGAACAATGCTACGGGCACCTATAACTTTATTTTAGATAGCGCCGAGCAACTGGTATCGATTCCATCGATACGCAATACTAATTTAGCAATGATGAGCCTTACTCAGGTTGCCAGTAAAGACAGTAGCTTAAAGCCGTTGGTCAGCGCCTTGCAAAACAGTAATACAACTGTTGCTGAATTTGCCAGTGGTGTGGTTAATAATGACCAATCTATTTTAGTAACTTACTCATTGGCAGAGCAAAATTGGCGCTCCGGGGTTATTATTCCTGCCGCAATTGCCAAGAAAACCGTTAACACCCTCACTTATTATTTATACAGTTCATTTATCGCCCTTATTCTCGCTTTTGTATCAGTATTACTGATTTTTGGTAATCGCCTGGTGCAGCAAATTAACACCACCACAGAGCAAGTTAGAATGTTGGTGCAAGGTCGCACGAATTCAAAACTGGCGGTGCGCGGAAGTGATGAAATGAGCCACTTATGCGAAGCGATTAATGATTATGGCGATCATCTGATTAAGATTTTAGAACAGATCCAAGCAGAAGCCGCTGCGGTTAAAAACAACGCTGAAGCGATGGATACCTTAAGTAATAACAGCCAAATTCGTACCCAAGAGTTGATGGAAGAAAACAACATGTTGGCTGAGGCAATTCATGAAATGTCGATAGCAGCCTCATCAGCCTCACAAGATGTTTTGAGCGTTGCAGATATTACTACGCAATCAGCTGATTTAGTGAATTCTGGTTTTGATGTTATTGAGAAGAATGCCGAATCAATCCAGTTATTATTTGATAAATTAACGGAATCATCAGATGCCATTTCACGGATTGCACAAGACTCAAAACAAGTGGGCTCGGTGCTTGATGTGATCATGAATATTTCAGAACAAACTAATCTACTTGCGCTTAATGCTGCCATTGAAGCCGCTCGAGCAGGTGAATCAGGACGTGGTTTCGCGGTAGTGGCTGATGAAGTTAGAACCTTGGCACATCGTACTCAGCAATCGGCTGGCGAGATTGAAACCATGATCAGCCAATTGCAAGAAGCCGCTAGTCGAGGGGTTAACGTTATTGGGCAATGCCGTGAATACTCTGAAGTAGTGAACGAGCGCTCAGCAACAACACGTGCACAGTATGAAAGTATTGTTACCGCGTTTAATGATATTAAAGAGCGTTCATCAAGCATTGCCGTAGCGACTGAAGAGCAATCACAGGTAACCGAAAATGTGAAAAACTTGGCAGAGCGAATTCGTGAGATCTCTGTGCAAAATGCCAGTGATGCTGAAGAATTTCGTAGCGTCAGCAAAGATTCAAATAGCCAAGCACAGCGTTTATATCAAATTAGTCAGCAATAATGTGATTCATTGATAGTGTTTTTCAAGCATCGTTAGCTGAGAATCTCAGCGCGATGCTTCACCTTCGTCCTCTTCTGGTGGATCGCCGGAGTCTTCTTTGCGTTTACGTTGCTCTTGTTTGGCTTTTTGTACATTCTCAAGTTGCGGGGGTGGAATAGGGAATAACGAAATAAGCGCAAAGAACGACAAAAATAAAAAAGCCCCTCGTGACATGGTTTTACCCCAAGCGACAATTTTCATCATGGCCCAAAACACAATCAGCAATAATTTTCATCATGGCCCAAAACACAATCAGCAATAATATGCTCACTACAAGCCAATGCAGCAGTAATGTTCCAAGACTGACCTTATCTAATAAATCCATTTGTGTTTAATATGGTTACTAATAGTTAGTTAATGAGGGTTAATTGAGCAATATCAAGTCAACCAGAGGTTCCATATTAAGCCAGTAGGTTGTGATTTATCGCGATTAGTGACCTCTCACTGACTGCTTTTAATTTAATTGTAGTAAGTCCCATTTATTACCATACAAATCTTCAAATACCACAACGGTGCCGTATTCTTCTACGCGGGGCTGTTCATTAAAGTTAACGCCATTTTTTTGCATTAATTCATAATCTCGCCAAAAGTCATTGGTATGTAAAAATAAAAACACTCGGCCGCCAGTTTGGTTGCCCACAGCCTCTAACTGCTGTTGAGTACTTGCTTGTGCGAGTAATAAATTAGTGCCATTAGAGTTCGGTGGTGATACTAATACCCAGCGTTTACCATTACCCTGATCAGTATCTTCGATTAAATCAAACCCCAGTTTTTGAGTGTAAAATGCAATCGCATCATCATAATTCCCTACAACTAATGCCATGCTACCTATATGCTGTTTTATGTTTGTCATTGTCCTAACTTGAAATAATGCAGTGCTTAAAGATGCTTTTTAGCATATAAGAAAATATAACCCGAGGACAAAAGACTGGTACGTTAAGTGCGGTGCTAGATTTATCAGTAGATCTGACTTCAGTCAGAAAGCTTTTCCCGATAAATCTGGACTTACGTGTGGCTGGCGCTAGGTTTTAAACTTATTATCTTTAAAAACAAAACCCAGCTTTCACTGGGTTTTTAATAACACTAAATATTATCGATGTAACTCACCGGCTCGTTCTGGCTGATAAGTGATTGCTTTTATTTTTACTTTTATGAGACCGCCACTTGGTTTTGGCCATTCAATTTCATCACCTTGCGATAGACCAAGTAAGGCGCTACCAACAGGGGCTAAAATTGATATTTTATCAGCACTTGCATCAGCATTTTTTGGATACACTAAGGTCTTAGTGAATTCTTCTTGGGTCGATTCAACAATAAAGTTTACCGTTGAGTTCATAGTAACCACTGTCGAAGGCACATCTTTTGGCTCAACGATTGTTGCGCGGCCAAGTTCAGCTTCAAGTTCTTTTTCGCCAGCAAAGCTTCCTGCTGGTAATGATTCCATTAAATCATACAATCTATCAGCATCGAGTGACGAGATGATCAGTTCAGGCTTTTT
Source organism: Pseudoalteromonas sp. SG43-7 (assembly GCF_014164295.1). Classification (NCBI taxonomy): domain Bacteria; kingdom Pseudomonadati; phylum Pseudomonadota; class Gammaproteobacteria; order Alteromonadales; family Pseudoalteromonadaceae; genus Pseudoalteromonas; species Pseudoalteromonas sp. SG43-7. The sequence goes on along the minus strand of NZ_JACJEY010000015.1, from coordinate 93,383 downwards.
ATTCATCTTAATATCCTTAATTATGTCTTATAAATAAAATTAACTCTGAGTATGGTTTTGGCATACAGTTAAAAAGCACTGCAATACGCTGGAGTCATTTTATTTGCTACTTTATCGTTGCTCTTAAAGCTAAAAACCCAGCCGAAGCTGGGTTTTTATTTTAGCTAGATGGTTAGGCGATGAATTACATCATGCCGCCCATACCACCCATGCCGCCCATGCCTCCCATATCAGCGCCGCCAGCTTCATCCTTTGGGATTTCAGCTACCATTGCTTCAGTGGTGATCATAAGGCCAGCAATCGAGCCTGCAAATTGTAGTGCAGAGCGCGTTACTTTTGTTGGATCTAGGATACCCATTTCAATCATGTCGTTGTATTCGCCAGTTGCTGCGTTGTAACCGAAGTTACCCGTGCCGCCTTTAACTGCGTTAATAACAACAGACGCTTCGTCACCTGCGTTGGTAACGATTTGACGAAGTGGTGCTTCCATAGCACGTAGTGCTACTTTAATACCATGGCTTTGATCTTCGTTGTCACCAACTAAATCAACAAGTTTGCTTGCTGCACGTACTAGTGCAACACCACCACCAGGCACTACGCCTTCTTCAACCGCAGCGCGAGTTGCATGAAGTGCATCTTCAACGCGGTCTTTTTTCTCTTTCATTTCGATTTCAGTAGCAGCACCTACTTTGATTACCGCAACACCGCCGGCAAGTTTAGCCATGCGCTCTTGTAGTTTCTCTTTATCGTAGTCTGATGTTGCTTCTTCGATTTGTGCTTTGATTTGCGCAACGCGACCGTTGATGCCAGCTTCTTCGCCTGCACCATCGATGATAGTTGTATCATCTTTAGTGATAACTACGCGCTTTGCAGTACCTAAATCTTCAACTGTTGCTTTTTCAAGTTCCAGGCCGATTTCTTCAGAGATAACCGTACCACCAGTTAATACTGCGATATCTTGTAGCATTGCTTTACGACGGTCGCCAAAACCAGGTGCTTTAACTGCTGATACTTTAACGATACCGCGCATGTTGTTAACAACTAGAGTAGCTAGTGCTTCGCCTTCAAGGTCTTCAGCAATGATAAGTAATGGTTTGCTTGCTTTAGCAACGGCTTCTAATGTAGGTAGCAACTCACGAATATTAGAGATTTTTTTATCTACAAGTAGAATAAATGGGTTATCTAATTCAACAGCGCCTTTTTCTGCGTTGTTGATGAAGTATGGAGATAAGTAACCACGGTCAAACTGCATGCCTTCAACAACATCTAGTTCGTTTTCAAGTGATTGACCTTCTTCAACAGTGATTACACCTGAATTACGGCCTACTTTTTCCATTGCTTCTGCAATGATGTCGCCAATTTCTTTATCAGAGTTAGCTGAAATAGTACCCACTTGAGCGATTGCTTTTGCATCGGCACATGGTACTGAAAGTTCTTTTAGCTCAGCAACAGCTGCGATGATTGCTTTATCAATACCGCGCTTAAGGTCCATTGGGTTCATGCCCGCAGCAACCGCTTTTAAGCCTTCGTTTACAATTGACTGTGCTAATACTGTTGCAGTAGTTGTACCGTCACCGGCTGCATCGTTTGCTTTAGATGCAACTTCTTTAACCATTTGTGCGCCCATATTTTCAAACTTGTCTTCAAGTTCGATTTCTTTTGCCACTGATACACCATCTTTAGTGATCACTGGAGAGCCAAATGATTTGTCTAGGATTACGTTACGGCCTTTAGGACCTAAAGTTACACGAACTGCGTTTGCTAAGATGTTTACGCCAGCTAGCATTTTAGCGCGTGCGTCACCTGCAAAAAGTACTTCTTTTGCTGCCATGATTAATTTCCTCTGAATTCTGAATGTTTGTTAAACGAAAAGTAGCTTTAGCCTACAATGCCTAAAATATTGTCTTCACGCATGATCAGGTACTCTTGACCTTCGATCTTTTCAGCTTTTTCAACATATGAGCCGAATAACACAGTGTCACCGACTTTAACTTCTAATGCTCTCACATCACCGTTATCTAGAGTACGGCCATTACCCACTGCAATAACTTTACCGCGGGTTGATTTCTCAGCCGCAGAACCAGTTAATACAATACCGCCAGCAGATTTGGTTTCTTCTTCTAGGCGCTCAACGATCACGCGATCATGTAAAGGACGAATGTTCATTTTATTTAGTTCTCCTAACAGTTTCTGAACAGGACAGAAAAAAGCTTTATATGTACCAGTTTGCATTAAACCCTGTGGTTCAAGGCAATTGATTTAGTTGTACTCAGTAATGGGGGTATTGCTTCAAAACCCAAGTGATAAAAATTAAAATTTTTAATCTTTTCTCTCGTACTCACCATCAATAGTGGTCGGCTCACTCATTTTGCGAGGTTCTGGCTCTGCATGAGTGTGCTGATTAAATGCTGTTGGACCTTGTTGCATGCCTGCACTCATACGCACAGTTGCTTGACTAGCAAGGCCTGCAGCTAGTTTATTGCGAATGGCCGGGGTCAATAATAAAAAACCGAATACGTCGGTCATAATGCCTGGAGTTAGCAATAATATGCCGGCGATAATCACACATAAACCGGTAAATAATTCTTTGGCTGGCATTTGCCCTTGCGCCATTTGTGTTTGCACATTTTGCAGTGCGCCCATACCTTGTGTTCTAACTAATTTTGCGCCGAATATTGCGGTTACAATAACCAGTGCAATAGTGGCGAATCCACCAATTACATCAGCTACTTGAATTAACAACGCAATTTCAATAATTGGCACGAGAATAAATAATAAAAACAAAAATCTAAACATAAGGCTCTCTAAATAGTGATCACTCAGTTGAGTTGATGAAATATAAATATGGGTTATCAGGTCTTTTTTCAAGGCTAGTGGTAAAGCTGTGTTGGCTAAATAGCCTGAACTCTGATTAAGCGATTTATTATCCGCAGTTTAGGTTAACTACACTTTGCCTTAGCTATCAGCTACTATGGCATTGGGCAGAGCAATCAATCAAAGGTTCAATATGACGACTCATTTTCGACTTATTTTTACCACTTGCGCAGATGTAAGTGAGGCACGCTCCATGGCTGAGCAATTAGTTAAGCTTAAATTAGCTGCGTGTGTGAACATTCTTCCAAATGTGGAATCTGTTTATATGTGGCAAGGAGAGGTTGCTTATGCAACCGAGTGTAAATTATTAATTAAAACAAAGTCAGAAAAAATGAATGAATTGATTCAAACTATCAAGCAATTACATAGTTATGAAATTCCTGAAATACAGGTTATTGATGTGGCCACTGGCAATTTAGCCTATTTTAATTGGATGGATGAGGTACTTAATTAATGCGTTGTTTTTTTTTATTGCTTTGTGCGCTGTCGTTAATGCCAGCACAGGCTGCAACTAATAATTTATTAAGTGATTTGCTGCAGCCCGCAGAGCAAACATTTTTACCTGTTGATCAGGCATTTTCATTTGATTTTGATCAGCAAGGCAGCACTCTTTTTATTGGTTGGGATATTGCGCCAGGTTATTACCTATATAAAAAGAAGCTAGAAATTATTGGTAAAGGTGCTGATATTGAAGTGCCTGATCTTGGTAAAGGCGTGATCATTGAAGATGAGTTCTTTGGCAAAACAGCAGTGTTTTTTGATTCACTGAGCGTGATCAGCAAGCTAAGTAATATAGCTGAGGGTGGCGTAATTAAAGTACGTTATCAAGGCTGTGCTGAAGCAGGACTATGTTACCCGCCAGAGATCATCACCATTCCATTGAGTATGATTGCCGGTGAAACCCCTGCAACTGATAATGCAACAGCAGGCAATGCATTAGCTGCGCTTAGCGCTGAATCAGCGGCTGCTACAGAAGATGTTGTAACGCAAGAAGATGACTTAGAAAAAGAATTAAACTTTACTGAAAAACTGGCCTCGCAAGGTTTGTTAGCGAACTTAGCGATTTTCTTTTTGGTCGGTATTGGCTTGGCATTTACGCCATGTGTATTTCCGATGTTTCCTATTTTGTCGAGCCTAATTGCAGGACAAAAAAATCTTTCCACTAAAAAAGCTTTTGCGCTTTCTTTTGTTTATGTGCAGGGTATGGCCGTTACGTATGCGGCGCTGGGCCTTGTGGTTGCATCACTTGGTGGTCAAGTGCAAGGTTATTTGCAGCACCCATATGTATTGATTAGTTTCAGTTTATTATTCGTTTTACTCGCTATGTCGATGTTTGGTTGGTACGAAATAAAGCTCCCTAGCGGCATGATGAATAAGCTCACACAAGTAAGTAATAATCAAAAAGGCGGCAACTACATTGGCGTGTTTTTAATGGGGGTTTTATCGGGTTTAATTGCTTCACCTTGTACCACCGCACCGTTATCAGCTGCGCTATTGTTTGTTGCGCAAAGCGGCGATTATTTAGTTGGCGGCTTAACTTTGTATGTGCTGAGTTTAGGGATGGGTATTCCGCTGCTGTTATTAGGCACCTCTGGCGGTAAATTATTGCCAAAAGCAGGCGGCTGGATGGAACAAGTTAAAACCCTGTTTGGTTTTATCATGCTGGTAGTGCCATTGATCTTGCTTGAACGTATTGTCGATGCAGACATCATATTACTTATGGCGGGCTTATTAGCATTAGCAACGGCCTTGTATTTACATCATTGGCAGAGCGCTCAAACACAAGGTAAGTTAAAAACTGCATTGTGGTTTGTTGCAACGTTATTAGTTGTTAGCGGTGTGAGCTTAACTAAAAACTATATATGGCCAACAGCGCAAGTTGTTAGTGCCGCAAATGGCGAGCAACAAGAGCGCGGCTTTAAATTAGTTGCTGACTTAGCTGAGCTCAAACAAGCAATAAATGATGCAAACAGTGATGGTCGTTTAGTGATGGTCGATTTATATGCAGATTGGTGTGTTGCGTGTAAAGAGTTCGAGAAATACACTTTTCCTGACGCTAAAGTACAAGGTGAGTTTGCAAACTTTGAGTTGTTAAAAATTGATTTGACCGAAAGTGATGATAAAACAATTGCTGTAATGGAAGAGTTTTCGGTATTTGGTTTACCCAGTATTTTGTTTTTTGATACACAAGGTGAAGAGCTTGCAGCACAGCGTGTGACGGGCTTTTTAAATGCCAAGGACTTTGCTGAGCATTTAGCAAAAGTGAGAAATAGCGCTAAATAAACATTTTTCGCACCGCTATTTTAAACGCCACTTTATATGAGTGGCGTTTTTGTTTTTGTGGTGGCTACTAGTGATTAGACCAGTATTTTGCTGCTATTTACATCGAACTGGCTATAATAGGTGGTTAACGTGAGAAATACTTGCTATTTTAGTTTTTCCCCTCTACATTTTGCGGGGATTTCTAATCAAAATGGCTTAACTCATTATTTATAGGATTATCGCGTATTATGGCTGCAAAATTTAAACTTTTAGTTATAAATGGCCCTAACTTAAACATGCTGGGTAAGCGTGAACCAGAAAAATACGGTTTACAAACACTGAGTGAGATTATGAGCGAACTAACTGAGTTTGCGCATGGTCTAGATGTTGAGCTAACGCATTTTCAAAGTAATAGTGAGCAAGCTTTAATTGAGCACATACATAGTGCATGGCAGGTCATTGATTACATTATTATCAACCCAGCGGCATTTACGCATACAAGCGTGGCTTTACGTGATGCGTTACTGGCTGTTGATATCCCGTTTTTTGAAGTGCACTTAACTAATGTGCACACGCGGGAAGCGTTTCGTCATCATTCATATTTTTCTGATGTGGCGCAGGGCGTGATATGTGGATTAGGCGCAATGGGTTATCGCGCAGCACTTGAAGCTGCGGTCAATCGGTTGCAAAACTCGAATTAATTTTAAACTAACAAACTAACAGGCGGGTCGTTCATGGATATTCGCAAGATCAAAAAACTAATTGAACTAGTAGAAGAATCAGGTATTGCTGAATTAGAAATCACCGAAGGTGAAGAATCAGTACGTATCAATCGTAATAATATGAGTGCAGGTCCTGCTTACGCTCCACATTATGCACCACAGTACGCTCCAGCACCGGCTCCAGCCCCTACAGCTGCACCTGCTGCAAACGTAGAAGCGGCAGCACCTGCCGGTCCTACTGGCCATCAAGTATTATCGCCAATGGTAGGTTCTTTCTATAAAGCAGCTTCTCCTGAAGCGCCTTCATATGTAGAAGTGGGTTCACAAGTTAAAGTAGGTGATACGCTTTGTATCATCGAAGCGATGAAAATGATGAACCAAATTGAGTCAGATAAAGCGGGCACAGTGAAAGCGATTTTAGTTGAAAATGGCGAGCCAGTAGAATTTGATCAACCTTTATTCATCATTGAATAATAGCGCAACCTAAAAGGCCAACTCTAATGTTAGATAAAGTAGTCATTGCAAACCGAGGTGAAATTGCACTTCGTATATTGCGCGCCTGCAAAGAGCTTGGGATCAAAACGGTTGCTGTGCATTCAACGGCGGATCGCGATCTTAAGCATGTATTGCTTGCAGATGAAACAATATGTATTGGTAGACCTTCTGCCACTGAAAGTTACTTAGACATTCCGCGCATTATTGCGGCAGCTGAAGTAACCGATGCAGTTGCTATCCACCCGGGTTATGGTTTCCTTGCAGAAAACGCTGATTTTGCTGATCAAGTTGAACAAAGTGGTTTTGTGTTTATTGGTCCGCGCGGCGACACGATTCGTCTAATGGGCGATAAAGTATCTGCAATCGAAGCAATGCGTAAAGCTGGCGTACCATGTGTACCAGGTTCAGATGGTCCGGTATCGGATGATAAAGACCGCAACATGCAAATCGCTAAACGTATCGGTTACCCAGTGATCATCAAAGCCGCTGGTGGCGGTGGTGGTCGTGGTATGCGGGTTGTTCGCAGTGAAGCTGAGTTAATTGACTCAATCGCTTTAACGCAACAAGAAGCAAAACAGTTCTTTGGTAATAGCATGGTTTACATGGAAAAATTCCTTGAAAACCCACGTCATATCGAAGTTCAAGTATTGGCTGACGGGCAAGGTAATGCTGTTCACTTAGGTGAACGTGATTGTTCTATGCAACGTCGTCATCAAAAAGTAGTCGAAGAAGCGCCAGCACCAGGTATTACTGCTGAAGTGCGTAAGTTTATCGGTGAGCGTTGTACGCGTGCATGTATCGAAATCGGTTATCGTGGTGCGGGTACATTTGAGTTCTTATACGAAAATGGTGAGTTCTATTTCATTGAAATGAACACTCGTATTCAGGTTGAGCATCCAGTGACAGAAATGGTTACCGGTGTTGATTTGATCAAAGAGCAGTTAAAAATTGCAGCGGGCCAACCACTATCATTCACGCAAGACGATGTCGTTATCCGTGGTCATGCAATTGAGTGTCGTATTAATGCTGAAGACCCTGAAACGTTTATCCCGTCACCGGGAAAAATTACGCGTTTCCACCCAGCAGGTGGTTTAGGTATTCGTTGGGACAGCCATATTTATGCTGACTACACAGTGCCACCACACTATGATTCAATGATCGGTAAATTAATTACTTACGGTGAAAACCGTAATGTAGCAATTGCCCGTGCACGTAATGCATTGAATGAGCTTGTGATTGACGGTATTAAAACTAATACGTCATTACATAAGCGCATCTTAGCGGATGAAAATTTCCAAAATGGTGGTACTAATATCCACTATCTTGAGAAAAAATTAGGTCTATAATCCTAATTACAAAAAAAACCGGCAACTTTGCCGGTTTTTTTGTGTCTATAAGTGTCGATTCTCGCCTTAGTAAAATAATCTGGTATGATTAACAAGTTATCGTTTTTAATACTATCCATGAGGTTAGAATGACGCACTGTGTTGGTTTTCAACTCGCTGATGAAGCTGCAACGGTTAAAATGGGCAATCAACTTGCTATGCTAATGGAGCAAGGGGCAGTTATTTACTTACACGGTGATTTGGGAGCAGGCAAAACCACCTTAACACGTGGTGTGATCCAAGGCTTTGGTCATCAAGGCAAAGTTAAGAGTCCAACTTATACGCTGGTGGAGCCTTATGAGTTGGCAACGGCCAATGTTTATCATTTTGATTTATATCGTTTAGGCGACCCAGAAGAATTAGAATACATGGGTATTCGAGATTATTTTTCGCCAACAGCTATTTGTGTGGTGGAATGGCCTGAAAAAGGCGGCGAGTTTATCCCAACACCAGACTTAGATATTACTTTACGTTATGTCGGCGATGCACGAGCAATTGAGATCCAAAGTATTAGCCCGCGTGGTCACAGTATCGTGGATAAACTCAAAAACCATAGTGAATAACAACAAATAACAAGGGTGTGAAGATACCGATGAGTCGAGTTGTCATAAAGTGGATGGGTGCTTTTTTGCTGTTAGCAATCAGTGCTAATCTCTATGCACAAAATACTATCAATAGTGTACGGGTGTGGCCATCGCCAGATAGTACGCGGGTAGTATTCGACTTAACGGATAAGCCCGACTTCAGTTATTTTATGCTAAAAAATCCACTGCGCTTAGTGGTCGATTTAGAAAATACAGATAAAATAAAAGACCTACCAACTATTCCCAGTAAGCATCAAATCGTCAGTAAACTACGTTACTCGAAAGCGAAAAGCAGCCAGGGGGTACGATTTGTTTTTGAGCTTACAGGGGCCGTTAAACCGGTGATTTTTGCATTGGCGCCAACGGGACCTTATAAAAATCGTTTAGTGGTCGACTTATATGACAAAAATCAAGCAGAGCCAGTAGCTGCAACGAGTAATACTGGGGTTAAAAAGCGTGAGCTTAATCAACAACGCGATATTATTATTGCTATTGATGCAGGCCATGGCGGCGAAGACCCTGGGTCAATTGGTCCTTCTGGTACTTATGAAAAAGATATCACACTACAAATCGCCAAACGCTTAGAGCGGATGATTGATGCCGAGCGCGGGATGATTTCGCGAATGGTGCGAAGTGGAGATTACTTTGTCAAACTTAATACCCGCACTAGCCGTGCAAGGCAGAAAAAGGCTGACTTTTTAGTTTCAATTCATGCGGATGCATTTACTAGCCCGCAACCAAATGGCGCCTCTGTTTGGGTGTTATCACTTCGTCGTGCTAATTCAGAAATTGGTAAATGGATAGAAGATAAAGAAAAACATTCAGAGCTACTCGGTGGTGCTGCTGGAGTGATTAAAGACACGGCCAGTGAAAAGTACTTGGCGCAGGCGCTGTTGGATATGTCGATGGATCATTCGATGAAAACCGGTTTCAGCGTTGCTGAAGGCATGGTTCATGAGCTTAAAAAGGTCGCTAAGTTACATAAAAAAGAGCCGCAAGCGGCTAGCCTAGCGGTATTAAAGTCACCAGATATTCCATCTATTTTGGTCGAAACTGGGTTTATTTCAAACCCGCGAGAAGAAAAACTATTAAAAAGTGCTAATCACCAAGAGCGCTTAGCGAAAGCAATATTTACTTCTATCAAAAGCTATTATCTGAAAAATCCTCCGGATGATTCGCTGTTTGCGTCGTTAAAATCGCAATATCCCACTAAACATAAAGTTCGCCCTGGTGAGTCGTTAAGTTTGTTAGCTAGTCGCTATGGGGTATCAGTAGGTAAGCTTAAGCAAGTCAATCAATTAAAATCTAATACCTTGTTTATTGGTCAAGAGTTAGACATTCCGCAAAGTTAAAATCGTTAGGATCAGTATGAGCATTGAAATATTACCCGCGCGATTAGCTAACCAAATTGCTGCGGGCGAAGTGGTTGAGAGACCCGCATCTGTGGTCAAAGAACTCGTTGAAAATAGCCTAGATGCAGGCGCAACACGTATTCAAATTGATATTGAGCGCGGCGGTCATAAGCTTATTCGCATTCGTGATAACGGCTCAGGCATTGATAAAGACGAGCTCACGTTGGCGCTTTCTCGTCATGCTACTAGTAAATTAAAGTCCCTTGATGATTTAGAAAATATTTGTTCTTTGGGCTTTCGCGGCGAAGCATTGGCGTCTATTAGTTCGGTATCGCGTTTGACACTTAGCTCAAAAACCAAACAGCAAGAGGCGGCTTGGCAAGCATTTGCACAGGGGCGAGATATGGCGGTGCAGATTAAACCCACTGCTCACCCTGACGGCACCACCATTGAAGTTAAAGACTTATTTTTTAATACGCCCGCTAGACGTAAATTTTTACGCACCGAAAAAACCGAATTTACTCACATTGATGAGTTAATAAAGCGTATTGCCCTGAGCCGTTTTGATGTGTCAATTACCCTCACACATAACGATAAAGTAGTGCGTCAATATCGTGCTAAAACCGACCCTGCACAGGCTATTGCTCGGGTCGCTCAGGTTGCAGGTAAAGCCTTTGCTGAGCAGGGGTTATATATTGAGTCAGGCGATACAGGCTTGCAGCTACATGGTTGGGTGCTACCAGTTGGCTCGAGTAATACTACGCAATATACCTATGTAAATAATCGTATGATGCGCGATAAGCTTATTTCTCATGCCATTCGCCAAGCGTTCGAAGAAGTCGCAGGCCAAGAAGAGCTACCGGGCTTTGTTATTTATATCGACATTGATCCGCGTCAAGTGGATGTAAACGTGCATCCTGCGAAACACGAAGTGCGTTTTCATCAAGGTCGCTTAGTGCATGATTTTATTCTGCAGGCAATTAAACAAGTCGTGGTGCCGCTTCAAGATGAGTTTGCTGGTGTTACTCAGCATGTTGATTCGCAACACAGCGATGCTAAAGCAGCGCATACAGCAACACCCTCTCACTCCAGCAATACAGCAGGCAGTTTGTTTGATTATCCTAAGTCGCACTTACAACCAGCGGAGCAAGCTCGCTACGGTGCTAATCCAGCACCTAGTGGTGGTGGATATACAGGTTCAAGCGAGCGAAGTAAGCAAGCGAGCCGGACAAATCATCAAGATGTGAGTGCGTTTTATCAAGGGGTCAATGAGCAACACGCCAGCCATTTTGATCAACCTATTGGCGTTACTCAAGAAGTAGCACCATTGTTACAGACGCAAAGTGCGCAGCCGTTGCTGGTACAAAGTGATGGCGGTTGTGTATTTAGCCTGCAACAGCAATTATATTGCTCACACTTTAAATATTTATTAGTCAATGATTGGCTTGAGCTTATTGCTGAGCAAGGCAGCTTAGAAGGAAAAGCCTTACTATTGCCTGTGCGAGTTAATATCAGTAAAGAAGACAGCCAAAGCTTAACACAGCAACAATCATGGTTTACCTTGCTGGGCTTTGAGTTATTGATTGAAAAGCAATTTGTGATGGTTAAAAAGTTGCCACAGAGTTTGTATCTGCTTGATGTGAGCCAAGCCGTAGATGCGCTATTAAAAGCCACTAAGGCTGAGCTTAATAGTGTGGAGCAATGGCTAAACTGGCAGCTTAGCCAAGTGCCCGAGCGCTTTTTTGCCAGCCAAGCTTTTGCCTTGGCGGTTACGCGAATGCAAAATAATCCGCAAACAATCCAGCGTTTATCTGCAAAAGCAGTTAAAATAGATTTAAGTTATTTTTTAGCACAGTTAGATTAAGGTTATCGAGTTGAGTAATTTACCGGTCATTTTTTTAATGGGCCCAACCGCTGCAGGCAAAACTGCATTAGCAATCGCCTTATGCCAACATTTAAAAACTGAAATAATCAGCGTCGATTCAGCCTTAGTGTATAAAGATATGAACATAGGTACGGCAAAACCAGATCAACATGAGTTAGCGCTTGCGCCACACCATTTAATTGATCTAATCGACCCTAGCGAAAGTTACTCAGTAGCTGATTTTCGTCGTGATGCAATTGAAAAGATTGACCAATTTCACCAACAAGGTAAAGTGCCTGTATTAGTTGGTGGTACAATGATGTACTTTAAAGCATTAATTGATGGATTATCGCCATTACCTGAAGCATGCCCGGTAGTACGAGCAGAGCTTGAGCAACAAGCCAAGCAACATGGCTGGCCGGCACTTTATAAAGAGCTTGAGATAATTGATCCGCAAGCGGCACAAAAAATGAGCGAGAATGACTCGCAACGTATTAACCGCGCCCTTGAAGTTTACCGATTAACGGGTAAAACAATGACTGAATTACAAAAAAGTAAGCAGCCGAGTTTACCGTATACTTTTCATCAATTTGCTATTGCGCCTGATGATCGCGCCGATTTACACCAGCGAATTGAACAAAGGTTTAAAATAATGCTTGAGCAGGGGTTTGAAAATGAAGTTTCATCCCTATATCAACGTAAGGATTTACACCCTAACTTACCTTCCATTCGTTGCGTGGGTTATAGACAAATGTGGGATTACATTGCTGGCGAGATTGATTACGATGAAATGGTCTTTCGCGGTATTGCAGCAACACGACAGCTTGCTAAGCGTCAATTGACGTGGCTAAGAGGTTGGCCCGATGTAACGTGGTTAACAACGGGTGATGAAGAAAACTTGCAACGTGTTGTAAGTTCGCTAAGCTAGTAGTAGTTGAAATTTTTTAGCTTTGTTAAATGAGTTCAGCCACTTAATTATAATAACACCTAGAACGAAGGAAAATAACATGGCAAAAGGCCAATCGTTACAAGACCCATTTTTGAATGCGCTACGTCGTGAGCGTATTCCAGTATCAATCTTTTTGGTTAATGGCATCAAACTACAAGGTAAGATCCAGTCATTTGATCAATTTGTTATTTTACTAGAAAACACCGTGAATCAAATGGTGTATAAACATGCGATTTCTACCGTAGTTCCTGCTCGTGCTGTTAACTTCCAAGGTATTCAAGGAAGCGAAGACGGTGAAGAGCCTGAAGCTGGAAATTTTTAAATTAGGAGCATAATGTTTGTTTGACCGTTATGAAGCCGGCGAACAGGCAGTCTTAGTTCATATCGACTTTCCAAAAGAAGGGGATCGTGAAGATCTTCATGAATTGGAAATGTTGGTATCTTCTGCTGGTGTTAGCAGTTTGGCGGTTGTGCAAGGCAGCCGTCAAGCACCACATCCGAAACTATTCGTCGGTACCGGAAAGGCTGAAGAAATCGCTGAGATTGTCAAAATCCACAACGCAGATGTCGTCATTTTTAATCATCAACTCAGACCGTCACAGGAACGCAATTTAGAACGCGTTTGCCAATGTCGTGTGCTTGATAGAACGACGCTTATTCTTGATATTTTTGCGCAACGTGCACGTACCCATGAAGGTAAGTTGCAGGTTGAGCTAGCACAATTGCGTCATATGTCGACGCGTTTGATCCGAGGCTGGACGCATCTTGAACGCCAAAAAGGCGGGATCGGTTTGCGCGGGCCTGGTGAAACTCAGCTAGAAACAGATCGACGTTTATTGCGAGTTCGTATTCAAAGTATTCGCGCGCGTTTAGAGAAAGTGGCAGTGCAGCGTGAGCAAGGTAGACGTGCTCGTAACCGCAATGAAATTCCTACGGTGTCGTTGGTAGGGTATACCAATGCGGGTAAGTCGACGTTATTTAATCGCATTACTAACTCTAATGTGTATGCTGCTGATCAACTGTTCGCGACGCTTGATCCAACCTTACGCAAACTCGAAATAGAAGATGTTGGTTCGATAATTTTAGCCGATACCGTTGGCTTTATTCGTCATTTACCCCATGACCTAGTTGCCGCATTTAAAGCGACGCTAACCGAAACTCGTGAAGCTGATTTACAACTTCATGTGGTCGATGTTGCGGATCATCGTCGTAAAGAGAATATTGAACAGGTACAATCGGTTCTTAAAGAAATAGAAGCTGATGAAGTGCCGCAATTGTTGGTTTACAACAAAATTGATGCGCTTGAAGATATTGAACCACGTATTGACCGTGACGATGAAGGCATGCCTATTAGAGTATGGTTGTCGGCACACAGTGGCGCAGGGTGTGAACTATTGTCTGAAGCTATCAGCGAGCTGTTAGCAAAGAAAATGTTTGTTCATACGCTTAAATTAGCTCCGCAATATGGTCGTTTACGTGCTGCGTTGTTCAATTTAAATGCCGTGCATCAAGAAGACTTTGATGAACAGGGTCATTGGTTACTTGCTACTCGACTGCCTATGGTAGAATGGAATCGTTTAAGAAAAGAGTTTGGTCCTGAAATCGACGCTTTTATTTCGTAATTCGAAAAAACTACTGCACAATGTCATTTTTAGTATGAGAACTGCGGTATTTTTGTTAGATTTAACGTAATTACCTAAATTATTTAGATAACAATGGAGTATAGCTATGGCCTGGAATGAACCGGGTAATAATGGCAATGACAAAGATCCGTGGAACAAAAAAGGCGGACGTGATCAAGGCCCACCTGACTTAGACGAGGTGTTTCGTAAATTCAGCAGCAAGTTTGGTGGCTTATTTGGCGGTAATAAATCCGGCAATGGCGGCGGCGGACTTGGTGGAGCTGGTCTTTCATTTGTACTGATCATTGCTGCAATTGTATGGGCATTGAGCGGTATTTATACCGTGAAAGAAGCAGAGCGCGGCATCGTTTTACATTTTGGTCAATTTGACCGCATTGCAGATCCAGGTCTGCGTTGGAAAATGACGTTTATTGAAACGGTAATTCCGGTTGATATTGAAGCCGTTCGCTCATTATCGACGTCTGGTTTTATGCTCACTGAAGATGAAAACGTGGTAAGCGTTGAGTTTCAGGTGCAATACCGTGTTATTGATCCTTTCCTATACAAATTTAGTGTAACTAATGCTGATTCTAGCTTAGAAGAAGCGCTAGAGAGTGCACTGCGTTATGTTGTTGGTCATTCAAAAATGGACCAAGTATTAACGAATGGCCGTGAGGTTGTGCGTCAAAATACGTGGGATGAACTGAATAAAATCGTCGAACCGTATAACTTAGGTTTGATCGTAACTGACGTTAACTTTAAAGACTCACGCCCACCGGCTGAAGTTAAAGACGCGTTTGATGATGCCATTGCCGCACAAGAAGATGAACAACGTTTTATTCGTGAAGCTGAAGCATACGCGCGTGAAATTGAACCACGTGCTCGTGGTCAAGTTACTCGTATGACGCAAGAAGCTGAAGGTTACGGCGAGCGCATTATTTTAGAAGCACAAGGTGAAGTCGCGCGTTTTGAAAAGCTATTACCTGAATATCAGGCTGCTAAGCGTGTAACCCGTGAGCGTTTATATATTGATGCCATGGAAGAAGTGCTAGGTAACAGTTCAAAAGTGCTAGTTGATGTTAAGGGCGGCAATAATATGATGTATTTACCGCTTGATAAAATCATGGATAAGCAAGGGAACGCAACCCGTGTTGCATTACCTAGCTCAAGTGATATTAACGACTTACGCAATAAAGTTAATACATCGCGCAATAGCACTGTGAACTCAAGTTCAGACCGCTTTGGTGCTGATCGCTTTAACGACGGGAGATAAGCGCAATGAAAAACTTTAGTTTAGTTATATTATTAGCGGCCGTTGTGTTGTCTTTTTCGTCAGTGTTCGTAGTACCTGAAGGGCAAAAAGCAATTGTTATGCTATTCAGTAAAGTGCAAAAAGACAGTGATGATAAAGCAATTGTTTATGGCCCTGGCTTACAATTCAAAGTGCCTTTCTTTAGCCAAGTACGCCGTATTGATGCGCGTATTCAAACTTTAGATGGTACGCCAGATCGTTTTGTTACTAGCGAGAAAAAAGACTTAATCGTTGATTCTTACGTTAAATGGCGTGTTAGTGATTTTAGTGCTTTTTACTTACGTGCCCGTGGTGATAAGCAATACGCTGAAGCATTACTTAAGCAAAAAGTAAATAATGGTCTACGTACTAACTTTGGTTCACGTACTATCCGTGAGATTGTTTCCGGTGAACGTAGCGAGTTAATGGAAGAAGCATTAGTTCAAGCTTCTGAAAGTGCTCAAGAGCTAGGTATTGAAGTACTTGATGTACGTGTTAAGCAAATCAATTTACCGTCAGAAGTGAGTAATTCGATTTACCAACGTATGCGTGCAGAGCGTACTGCTGTTGCTAAAGAGCATCGCTCTGAAGGTCAAGAAAAAGCCGAAACGATTCGTGCTGACATTGACCGTCGTGTCACAGTAATGCTGGCTGATGCTGAGCGTAATGCCCGTACCGTTCGCGGTGAAGGCGATGCAAAAGCTGCGGCTATTTATGCCAATGCGTACAATAAAGATGCTGAATTCTTTGGTTTTGTACGTTCATTAGAGGCCTATAAAAAGACCTTTAAAGATAAGCAAGACGTAATGGTATTATCACCAGACAGTGACTTCTTTAGATATATGAAAGGTGCTGCAGCGCAGTAATCTTTTTCTAAATCTAGCACAAATCCAAACCCTGTGTATGCAGGGTTTTTCTTTTAGTAAGATGAATTTTTATGAGTAACTTAATGTTATTCAACCAGTTAATTTTTATTGCAAAGGTCGTTGTACGACTGCGCAGAAAAAATAACCTAAACGGGGGTGATCTTTCCCCTCATTATCTGGTAAAATCTCGTCCTAATTTTTTCTAAGTGAATTTACAATGGGTAAAAACGTTGTTGTATTAGGCACCCAATGGGGTGACGAAGGTAAGGGTAAGGTAGTTGACCTCCTTACAGACAAAGCATCTTTAGTAGTTCGTTACCAAGGTGGTCATAACGCTGGTCATACACTGGTAATCGAAGGTGAAAAGACAGTTTTACACCTTATTCCATCGGGTGTATTACGTGACAATGTTAAGTGTGTGATTGGTAATGGTGTTGTTGTTTCACCAGAAGCGCTAATGAAAGAGATTGGCATGCTTGAAGAACGTGGCGTACCAGTACGTGAACGTTTATTGATCAGTGAAGCATGTCCGCTTATTTTGCCTTTCCACATCGCATTAGATGTAGCTCGTGAAAAAGCACGTGGTAATAAAGCGATTGGTACAACAGGTCGCGGCATAGGTCCTGCTTATGAAGATAAAGTAGCCCGTCGTGGTTTGCGTATCGGTGACTTATTCAACCCTGAATTATTCGCTGCGAAGCTTAAAGAAGTATTGGAATACCATAACTTCACTTTAGTAAATTATTACAAAGTAGATGCGGTAGATTTCCAACAGACGTTTGATGATGCAATGGCTGTTGCAGATATCCTTAAAGCAATGGTTGTTGACGTAACTGAGTTACTTGATCAAACGCGTCTAGCGGGCGACAACATCTTGTTTGAAGGCGCGCAAGGTACATTACTTGATATCGATCACGGTACTTATCCATATGTAACGTCTTCAAATACCACTGCCGGTGGCGTTGCTACAGGTGCTGGTTTTGGTCCGTTAAATCTTGATTATGTACTAGGTATTATCAAAGCTTACACCACGCGCGTTGGTTCTGGTCCTTTCCCTACTGAGCTTTACGACGGTTTAGAAAAACAAGACCCAGTTGGTAAGCACTTAGGTACCGTAGGTCATGAGTTTGGTGCAACGACTGGTCGCTTACGTCGTACTGGTTGGTTAGACGCTGTGGCTATGCGCCGTGCAGTACAAATTAACTCTATCTCAGGTTTTTGTTTAACTAAACTAGACGTGTTAGATGGTCTAGAAACACTAAAAATCTGTACTGGTTATCAGTTAGAAGATGGCACTATCACTAATGTGACGCCACTTGCTGCTGAAGGTTATGATAAAGTAACGCCAGTATATGAAGAGATGCCTGGTTGGACTGAAAATACAGTGGGTGCTACTACTGTTGAGCAGCTACCAAAAGCGGCACTTGATTACATCAAACGCATTGAAGAAATCACCGGTGTACCTGTTGATATTATTTCTACAGGTCCTGACCGTGTAGAAACTATAGTATTACGCAGTCCGTTTGCATAATTACTGATAGTACTAAAAAAGCTGCCTTGTGCAGCTTTTTTTGTGTCTGGGGATAGTGTTTATAATAAATAAGCTATTTATAAATTTCATTATGGAACGATCTTTGTATAAACTTTAGCAAGATGGTTTTTAATTTAAAGTGACCTAAATGCGTTTGTTAACTTGTTTATCATTAGTGCCGTTATCGTTTTTGCTGGCAAGCCACGCCAAGTCTGAAGAGACCATAGCTGCCGTGCCACTATATACAGAAACTGAGCTGCTTGCTTTGATCAATAGTAATACACATCTTGCGCGAGTAAAGGCAGATGACTGCCAGTTAGTACAAGATATCGAAGCACGAGCCAATAAAATGGCACTGCCTTCTTATCAATTTTTATATGGCGATATGCTGGCGTATGCGGTGTGTGTTGATCGTAATGTAGAGCTTGGTGTGTATTATATGCGTCAAGCAGCACAGCAAGGCTTAGCGGCGGCATTAGAGCAACTCGGGCGATACTATGACACGGGTCGATTGGTGCAAAAGGATAAAGCGCTTGCTGTGACTTACCTACGTGAAGCTTCATCACAAGGTAATTTAAAAGCACAATTGCGGTTAGTTAGTTTATTTAATCAAGGCTATGGCAGTCCACGTGATTACGAAGACGCATATCGTTGGTTATTTCATAGTATGGTTGCAGATAAAGCAACCCATAAAAAGATTGAACGCTCGCTAGCCCAATTGGCGCAAAAAATGCCCGATAGTGTAGTAGCGCGTGCACGATTGCCATTGTAGGTTTGAGTAGATTAGTTAGCGAGTTAGAAAACTAGCAAGTTGAAAGTAAAAGGGCTAGGTGCGATACCTAGCCTTTTTCGTTTTACTCTTTTATTTCTTTCGGTTCTTTGTTTTTACCATTATTAGGATCTTTCAATACCGACATTTTTGGTGGCAGCATCGCGACGACACGTTCACCTTCTTGCGGCGGTTTTTCCATATTAATAGTAAACGGACGCAGTTTGATCGGGCTATCATCATCACTGTCTTTGTCACCATTGAGGATGAATAACGGAATTGCATCGCTGTTCATCTCTTGGTATTTACTCCAGTTAAACTCTTCAGAAATTCGCGTTACACTGACCTTGCCGCCTTTGGCAATTAAGCTACTTAAACGTGCATAAGAGCCGCTGTCACCAAACAAAATTTGCCGAGATAGAAACGTCGCGCTGTCTTTGTTTGCTTTGGCGTGAGAGGTCGAAGAACGCAATGAAAAGACGTTCTTTTCATTCAATAAATGTGAAAAATACTGCACGCCTAGCGCGTTATGATGGCGGTTTGGCGAAAGCGCCATTACGCTGCGTAGAGTTGTCAGGGGTAAGTAACGTTCAGCATGTTCTGATTGCGGGTTACCATAATAACAAGGCAGCCCATCCATACGTGCCATGCGGCAGTTTTCCCAAGCTGGATCTGATAAGTGTACTTGAATATTTTGCTCTTTTAGCCCACAAGCAATGGCACGAGCGACATGGTTTGCACCAATGATCAAAATAGTATTAGGTGAAGGCTGACGAACCCCTAATAGCTTCGCAATCGGGATCGCAGTTAAGCTTTGCAGAACTACTGTGATAATGATAACGGTAAAAATCAGTGGCACCATTTTCTCGGCGTCAGCAACACCAGCTTCCATCATACTAATAGCAAATACAGAGCCTACCGCTGCTGCGACAATACCGCGCGGAGCAATCCACGCGAGTACTAAGCGAGATTTAATTGGTAGCTCAGTGCCGAAAGTGGAGATCGCAATACACAATGGGCGAGCGATAAATAATACGATAGCCAAAAAGATGAACACATCGGCATCAAGCATCATTAAATCAGCTAATTCTAAACGCGCAGCAAGCAAAATGAATAAGGTTGAAATTAAGATCATAGACAGATCTTCTTTAAACTCTAAAACAGAATCAATTTCTAAATCGTCTTGGTTCGCTAACCAAATACCAAATACAGTAACCGCTAATAGACCTGACTCATGGCTCAAATGATTTGAGACTGTAAAGCTAATAAGTACCAGAGCTAAGATGCCGAATTTATGTAATTCAAATGGTAGCCATTCGCGGCGGATCAGTAACGTTGTAAGCCAACCTGCGACCACGCCAATAGATAAACCGACTCCTAAGGTTTTAAACAAGGCGATTACGGTATGAATAAACACTTCACCTTGACCAACTAGCATTACCGCTTCAAATACTAAAACCGCAAATAAAGCACCAATTGGGTCAATAACAATGCCCTCCCAGCGTAGTATGCGGTCAATATCTTGGGTTGGTCGCATTGAGTTTAATAGCGGTGCAATAACTGTTGGGCCAGTCACAACCAATACTGCACCGAGCACCGCTGCTACACGCCAGTTGAGTTCTAAAATCCAATAGGCACTGAGGCTTATCACTATACAAGTCGTAATCATGCCAATAGAGCACAAGTTACGGACTACCTTGCCAATACCTTTGAGTTCTCTAAAGTGCAGAGTTAAAGAACCTTCAAATAAGATCACCGCAACACTGAGTGAGACCACAGGAAAGAGTAGATCACCAAGCAGTGCATCTGGATCAAGTAAACCCGTAGCAGGGCCAAGTAACAGGCCGGTAAGTAACAAAAATAAAATAGCTGGGACACGAAAACCCCATGCTATCCATTGGGCGAGAACCGAACATAGAGCGATCCCTGCGATATAAATAGCTGACATAGATGAAGTATTCCTTATTTATTACAACAGTTAGGAGTAAACCTTTCGATACTTATAATACAGGGGTATACACGTGTATGTTAATTTTTCCTAATAGAATTTTAGCTGTTTACGAACTTATTTGTAGAAGAAATGATAATTTATTGGTTTTAAAATATTTGAAACAAATTAAACTCTATTTAACTGACTGAATCTTAATGACTTTAAAATTTATTAGCTGCAATAGTAAGCCGAGTGAATAAAATATAGTCTTGATCTTTAGGCTAAAAGTAGCGTAATATAGTTAGTGTTCAAACAATTAGTCATCTAATTAGTTACTTGTTAGGTCTAAGCGAATACATATAGTTATTTTTAAGTTGCTTTAAATTACAACAATTTAGATTGAGGTTACTATATTTATATGCTTAAAAATCAATTTGTTAATTGTTTTGAATGCAGTTTGTACAATTTTACTCATTTTTAGTAATTAGTTAATTTGAACATAAATTACATTTTATTGTGATTCATATTGTTTGAGTTGAACTGTTACTTACTCAATATTTGACACCCATCGTGGTGAGCAAATCTCGGTCCTTGAGTCATCACCCTATCTGTTGGTGTATCAGACTTTAGAGGCTCTATGTATGTTGTTAATAAAAAAGCTTCACACAGCTTTTTACAGCGATGCATAAACAACACTTTTTATTTACTTTATAACTGTTCAGTCTTAATGATTGAGCCAAAGTTATGCTATATCTAACGCACTTTGTTAATTAACTAAGTGAGTGTTTCCGGCTGAGTATTAAAAAGTGATGGCTAAAGAAAGTGAGCAAAAGCAAGTGCAAATTGTTAACTCGTAACCTAGGTAAACACTAGGTGGTTGTTTTCAGATTTATCCAAACTAGGGTAAGTCACAGTTAAAATGGAAAGTTGAACATTTATGCAAAAGTTAAATTGGCGACGTATCGTATTAAAAGTAGGTAGCGCATTGATTGCACCTGATCAAGATGGTTGTCGCTCACGCTATTTATTAACCATCGCTCAGTTTATTGTTCGTTGTCGTAGTCAAGGAATTGAAGTTATTTTAGTTTCGTCAGGCTCAGTTGCCGCTGGCGCGCATTTATTTCCGAAGACACAAGAGCGCACTGTGGCAATGAAAAAGGCCATGGCAGCAGCAGGGCAAACCGAAATGATGGCTATGTGGGACCGCTTTTTTGATTTCCCATCGGCGCAGATTTTATTAACTCATGGTGACTTACGTGACCGTGAGCGTTATGAGAGTATTAGAGAAACTGTTTTCACTTTGTTGGATCATGGTGTGCTGCCAATCATGAATGAAAATGATACGGTGACAACTGATGATTTAAAAGTCGGTGATAATGATAACTTATCGGCAATGGTCGCTGCAGCAGCAGATGCTGATGCATTGATGATTTTTTCAGATGTGGATGGGCTTTATGATAAAAACCCTAATTTGCACGACGATGCAATATTACTGCCTGAAATTAAATCAATTGATGAATCAATCTATGCTATGGCAGGATCTGCTACCAGTGCGGTTGGTACAGGTGGTATGAAAACTAAAATTGAAGCAGCTGAAAAAGCGACTTCACATGGTATTACTACTTATATAATTAATGGTTTTAAAGAGCAGACATTTACAAAACTGCTGGAAGGTGAGAACCCAGGTACTATTTTCTTACCGTACGAAAAACCGATGCAAGAAGCTGTTCACTGGATGACTCATACTGCAAGTGAGCAAGGTGAAGTCGTTGTCGCAGGTTCATACGATGAGTCTTTAGAAGGTGAAACTGGCTGTATCCGTGGCGATGAAATTGTCGCAGTGCATGGTGAGTTTGCAATTGGCGATACCATTTTGGTACGTAGCAGCGACGGCACTCGATTAGCCAAAGCAACTGCAAATTACAGTAGTTGTTTATTGAATTTTATAGCAGATAACGAACAAAGCGAATTTAGCGACAAGATGCAAGATTCGATTGGTCCCGTTATTTCAGAGAAAGATATCGCATTATTGGAGAAGTCATGAGTTTAATTACAGATATTTCACGTCAGGCAGCAAAAGCGGCACATCAGTTAGCCTTACTCGATACCGAGACCAAAAATCAGGTGCTACTGGATATGGCTGCAGCATTACGCCAACAAAAAGCATTTATTATTAAAGAGAACGAAAGTGATTTAGCCGCAGCCCGCGATAACAATCTAGCAGCCGCTATGATTGACCGTTTAACGCTCAATGACGAACGTATTGAAGCGATGGCTGAAGGCATTGAAGTGATTGTAAGCCTTGATGATCCGGTGGGTCAATTACGCGATATTACTGAACGTCCTAACGGGATTAAAATTCGTAAAATGCGCGTACCACTTGGTGTGGTATGTATGATTTATGAAGCGCGTCCAAATGTAACCGCTGATGCTGGAGCGTTATGCTTCAAATCAGGTAATGGGGTTATTTTACGTGGTGGTAAAGAGGCGCTTAAAAGCTCGCAAGCAATTGCGAGTGTCATGCATCAAGTATTAGAGCAGCATAATTTACCGGCAGCGTTAATCTCCGTTATTCCAGATCCAGACCGCGGATTATTAATGGAATTGATGCAGCAACGTGACAGCATTGACTTAATTATTCCACGCGGCGGCGAAGGGCTAATTAACTTTGTAACAGATAACAGTACAATTCCTGTGATCCAGCATTTTAAAGGTGTGTGTCATTTATACGTAGATAAAGACGCTGACTTAGAAGTGGCGATTAACTTGCTACTGAACGGTAAAACTCAGCGTACTGGCGTATGTAATGCATTAGAAGGCCTTGTCGTTCATCAGGATGTTGCCGATGAGTTTTTAAATTTATGTGCTGTTGTATTACGCCAAGAAGGTGTAAAAATAAATGCAGATAGCCAAGCCGCACAATATTTTGATGATGCAACAGTGCTTGCGCCAGAGGAATTTGGCGAAGAATATTTAGATTTAGAAATCGCGATTCGTGTAGTACCAGATTTTGCTGGTGCAATTGAGCATATTGCGCAATTTGGTTCAAACCATACGGAAGTTATTTGCACTAAAAACCAAGCCGCGGCTGAATTGTTCCAGCGCAGTGTTGATGCCTCAGTAGTGATGGTTAATACCTCATCACGCTTCTCTGATGGCTCACAGTTAGGTTTAGGTGCAGAGATTGGTATCGCAACGTCAAAACTACACGCTTACGGCCCAATGGGCTTAGAATCATTAACGACGGAGAAATACCTCGTCAATGGTGTAGGTCAAATTCGCGAATAATTGGTAGTCGAATAACCAAATTAAAATGCCGAGTTTATGCTCGGCATTTTTGATCGTAAATACCATGCAGCGCACAACTGATAGCTAAAAAATAACTAACATAAAATAAACAGTTTTTTGATTAAAATGAGAAAGATTTAAAAATTGAATTTGGCATGAGAGCCATAGTGATAAAAATTGAAGAGTAGGAAAGTGGTGGAGCTAAGCAGGATCGAACTGCTGACCTCCTGCGTGCAAGGCAGGCGCTCTCCCAGCTGAGCTATAGCCCCACATTCCTAAAGTTACGAATTTCGTAACCTACTTGAGGTTCCGTTTCAAGCGGGACGAACTTTAATGAGATTTCTAAATTTGGTCAAGTATTATTTATATATTTTTTGAATTTTTACGCAAACAATGAATTTTTGGTAGACTAACGGTCACTGGATAACAGGAATGATACTAATAATGAAAAAATACGCGTTGATGTTACTCGTTTTACTCTGTGGTTGTGCTAGCCAAAGTGATGAGCCGCCTTTTGAAATTAATAATAAACAGTTACACACTAAATTAGATGAGCAAGGTAATAAGATTTTTGCTTATGTGGTATCGGTTAAAGCCAATAGTCGCGCAAATTTAAACTTAGATCGACCACTGACACGCCAGCAATTTAAAAACTTTGCAGAGCAAGAATATTTTGAAGAATCAAATAGCTTAAAATTAGAATTAGAAGATCAAGCCGTGCACTTACTAAAACAAGAGTTGCATGACAAAAAATATTGTCGCAACGATAAATATGAGATAAATGAAGTATTGTGGCGAGATTTAAGTGTACGCTTGATGGGGCGTTGTTTATAAATGTTAGCGGATAAAAGTAAATTAGCGGCGCTGTTAGCGCATTTAAATATCAATTATGACGTTATCGAACACCCTGCATTACATAGTAGTCTTGCTGCAGATGAATTAATGGTGGAACGCCCCGGAACAAGATTAAAAAACTTATTTTTGCGTGATAACGAAGGTAAAAAGCATTTTTTGGTGATCACCGCACATGACAAGCAGTTAGACTTAAAATCACTGGCTAAAGATCAAGGCTTGTCACGCTTAGGGTTTGCCTCCGATGAGCGCTTAGCACGCTTTTTAAAAGTCGCACCTGGATGTGTATCTATGCTTGCTCTGATGAATGATAAGCAAAATGATGTCACTTTATGGCTTGACCAAGACATATGGTTTGGTGATCTATTTCATTGTCATCCATTTGAGAACACCCAAACATGGTTATTAAAAAAAGCCGATTTAGACGCTTTTTTTGCCACCACAGGGCATCAACCTAAAGTGGTTTTTTTACCCGCTAGATAAGCCGAACTTACTAAAATTAATCCGCATATACAGACTGATAATAACGAGGCCATAAATGCGATATGGCCAAGTTGTTGATATACCAAGCCAGGTACAAAAGAGCCTAAAGCCCCGCCACTATAATAAAACGACACATAAGCACCATTAGTGACACTCGGTGGTGCACTGCTTATTTTATTAACCAGCGGCGCTGCGGTTGAATGAATAATAAACATCGCGCCGCAAAAACCAGTGAATGCCAGTAAAAAAATCACTAATTGTGAGCTCATCAAAAATACTAGTGTAGTGCTGTAAAAAGCAAATATAGCAGACAATAAATGCCACGGTGAAATACTCTTTTTTAATAACCAAGGAGTCGCAATAGAGGCGAGGGCGCCAATCAAGTAACCGCTATAAACTAAGCCAATATCACGGGTATTAGTAATTAAAAAAGTGTCTTGTAAAATGAACGGTAAATAATTTAATAACGCAGCAAAGCAAAAAAACATACAAAACACCGCACCATATAATTTTAATACCGCAGCATTCGCGAGCTGTTTTAAATAATTTAATGGGGAAAGAGTGCTGTTAACAATGGCTGTTTGATTACGTGGAATACTCAATGCAAAGCTAATTAAACCTGCGGCAATAACAAAATAGAAGCTTTGCCAAGTCCATAAATCAGCAAAAATAGCCGCTAACACTCGGCCAAAGTAACCCCCAGCAATTGTACTACCAATATAGAAGGTCATATTCTTTTGCAAACTATCAGCTTGATAAGTGCTGCCTATGTAAGTGGTCATTGCTGTGAGTGCGGCAGGCAAGGTTAAACCTTGTAAAAATCGTAGTAACAGTAATAACTCAAAACTGGGAGCGTAGGCAAAAGCAACACAGGTAACAGCTAGTACTAGCATCGCGTAGCGAAGAATTGTTAAAGGGTTACGTTTAGCTAGTAATAAGCCGTATACCAAAGGAGCAATCGCCAAAGGGAGCATAGTTGCCGTCATCAAGCTACCTGCGGTTGCAGGACTAACTGAAAATTGCTTTGCAAATAAACTTAATAATGGCTGCGGTGCATAGAGCACGAAAAAGATAAACAGCGAGCAAACTAATAAATGACAGAAACGCATTTTATTGGCCCTACTACAAAAACCACAGCTTAACCTGATTGATATTAAATTCAACCTCAACGCGTTCTTTAAGTGGTTACTTTTATTCTAGAAATAAGTATTTATTGCGCTAAATCAGGTTTTCAATCACAACACTTTGCTAGATTAATGGTCACAGCACTATGATTTGTTTTAATTGGTGATTATACCCAAGCCACCTCAAGATGCAGAATTCAGCGTTTCACAGGGGCTTAATATCAAGGCGTTACTTTGCAAGAATGCAGTCCCTTTTAAGAAGTAACAACGCTGAGAGTAAGTTCCTGTGAAACGCCCAACGGGTTGGTTTAAAAGCGATTTATACTACGTTATTGATTTTAGCAATAGACCCACTATTACTTGCAATCAATGCCTTGCCTAAATCGCTTTTAATTCCAACTGAAACTCGCATCTTGGGGTGGTTTGGGTATAAAATAAAGCTAATATCAGTTTTTAATGGAACAAAGCTATGGGTTCATTACAAGACCAATTGCTACAAGCAGGATTAACCACATCACATAAAGCTAAAGTTGCTAAAAGTGAAAAGCGTAAGCAACAAAAAAAGCCAAAAAAAGGGGCGACCAGTAACCCTAGTGATCTGCAAAAGCATATTCAGCAAACAAAGTTAGAACAGCAGAAAAAAGCAGAAGAATTAAATCAAGCTCGCCAAGGTGAGTTAAAGCAACGTGAGCAAGTTGCCCGCGTAAAGCAGATATTAGAACATCATAATCAAGATTCGATTCGTGGTGAGCGGACTTTCAATTTTACTTACGAAAATAAAGTCAAAGAGCTCGACGTAAATGAACAAACGCAAAAAGCCTTGTCAGGTGGCCGACTGGCAATTTGTGTGTTGGAAGGGCAGTTTTTTGTACTTGAAGATGAGCCAGCCCGTAAAGTGGCAGAAGTTGATGAAAAGTACATCGTGTTTCATGTAGAGCCAGAAGACAAAGGCAAAGATGCTGATGACCCATACGCTGATTTTGAAGTACCAGATGATTTAGTATGGTAGCCTAAGAGATGACTTGAACAGCGTGTTTGGTGATCTACTTGGTGTATAAATTACGTACATATGTGATGTACAAAGATCCGTTATTATGGTCTACAATTAAGTTAATAATTTTTATAAACCGTCAAAAAGAAGAGAAAATACAATGAGCAAGATAACAAAATTACTCTTAGGTGCAAGCCTCTCAATGGTTACTAGTATGTCATTTAACAGCATGGCTGCCGATGGTGCTGCGCTTTATACAGCAAAAATGTGCCAAACATGTCATGGTCCTGAAGGTAAGGCACCGATCATGGCAATGTATCCTAAACTAAATGGTCAGAATAAAGACTACTTAGTGGCACAAATGAAAGACATTAAATCAGGTGCGCGCAACAATGGCATGACTGCAGCGATGAAAGCGATGGTTGCGACTGTTACTGAAGAAGAAATGGTCGCTATTGCCGATTACTTAGCAAACGTAAAATAATTTTTGCTGAGTGTGAGTTATCAATGGGCTCACCGAAAACAGCCACACCAATTTGGTGTGGCTGTTTTGTTTTAAACATTGATCATCCACGCACACTACTTTAGACTTCTATCCATCTATTTCGTGTTTTGTTTTTAACGCGTTTAAATAAGGCCCCATAATGTTTGAATTACCACAACTTGATTTAAAAAATAAAGTCTCTGCACAAGAATGGCAGTTACGAGTTGATTTAGCCGCCTGTTATCGGTTGGTTGAGCATTTTCGTTGGGGTGATTTGATTTACACACATTTATCGGCGCGTTTGCCGGGGACTGACCATTATTTAGTGAATGCGTTTGGCCTCACATTTGATGAAGTAACAGCTTCTAACCTAGTCAAAGTGGACTTGGCCGGAAATATTTTGGATGACACGCCATTTGCAATCAACCCTGCTGGTTTTACGATTCACAGCGCGATTCACGAAGTGCGTGATGACGCTCATTGTGTTATTCACTTACATACTAAAGAAACGATTGCCGTTGCCACGCAGCAAAATGGTCTGCTGCCACTTAGTCAGTATTCAATGTTTTCACTGCCGTCATTGTCTTATCACGGCTATGAAGGCTTAGCAGTTAATAGCGATGAGAAAAAACGTTTACAAGATGATCTCGCTAATACTAATCATATGTTGTTAGTAAACCATGGTGGTTTAACTGTGGGGCCAACGGTGGGTGATGCATTTATGCGTTTTTATGATTTACAGCGTGCTTGTGAAATACAGCTGGCTTTACAAGCCAGTGGCCAAGCTGTTACACCAGTACCTCAAGCCATAATCGATAATATTTATAATCAAGCGAATGTAGTGCACAGCGGAAGTACCGGTGGGCAATTAGCTTGGCCTGCGATGTTACGTAAGGCCCATCGTCTTGATCCTAGTTTTGCAAAATAACCTAAGCCTTGGTTAATAAGGAATTGTCATGAAAGTTAATCGCGTTGAAGTTTTTGATATCCACTGTCCAGACAGACCTGCTTGGACTCCTGTATTTGTCCGTATTCATACTGACGAAGGTATTAGCGGGGTTGGCGAAGCTGGCCTTGCTTATGATTTAGGACACAGTGCTGCCGCTGCTATGATCAAAGAAATGGCTGATGCTTTCTTAATTGGTCATGACCCATTTCAAACCGAAAAGTTATGGTCGCGTATGCTGCGTGAAAGCTTTTGGGGTTTAGGTGGGGGCCCAGTAGTCTATGCAGCAATGAGCGCGATAGACACCGCTTTATGGGACATTAAGGGTAAAGCATTAGGTTTACCTGTGTATCAGTTGTTAGGCGGTAAAGTTAACGACAAGCTGCGTACTTATGCTTCGCAATTACAGTTTGACTGGGACACTGAGTTTAAAGCTCTGGTACATCCACAAGAATACGCAGAAGCGGCGTTAAAAGCAGTGGCTGAAGGCTACGATGCCGTTAAAGTTGATCCGATCCAATATGATAAAGACGGCAATACTTATTACGACCGCACTAACATTATTTCACGTGCTGAAATGAAGCTATATCGCGCCCGTATGCAGGCAATTCGTGAAGCTGTTGGTGATGAAGTGGATATCATTTTTGAATGCCACAGTTTACCGGGTGTTACCTCTGCTATTCAAATCGGTGAAATCGCTAAAGAATTTGACTGTATGTTTTATGAAGAACCAGTTAACTACTTAAATCATTCGTTACATGCCAAAGTGGCAGATAAAGTATCAGTGCCAATTGCCGGTGGCGAGCGTTTATATAATCGTTGGGGTGTGCGCCCTTACTTAGAAGATCAAAGTATTAATGTATTACAGCCAGATATCGGTTTATGTGGTGGTTTTACTGAAACTAAAAAAGTGTGTGATTACGCTGATATTTTTGATGTGCGTATTCAGGCTCACGTCTGTGGCGGCCCCGTTGCAACCGCAGCATCATTACATTTAGAAACGGCTATTCCAAATTTCTTAATTCATGAGCATCACACTTATGCAATTAAAAAGTGGAACCGTGAGTTATGCTTGCAAGATCCACAGCCTAAAAATGGTTTCTTTGAAGTGTCTGAAGAGCCGGGTATTGGTATTGAACTTAACGACGAAATCGTGATGCGCTCTCAGCGTGTTGAGATCAAATAAAATCATAGGCTACGAGCTATGAATAGCGAGCTAATTTCAGCTCGCTATTCATTAAGTTTATCTACTTTGGCTTTTGCAAATTTAAAACTATTTCTTACTAATTCAAAACGTTAAAATTTTCCTAGCACCTAGCACCTAGCACCTAGATATCATTCACCTTGCATTGTACATCCGGTAGCGGCTCGGTGGCTTTGCTATCGAGATGACGTACAAAGCATAGGTTGTTTTTTATCAGTAATTCAAAACGGTCTGGCATGTTTAGCTGTTTACCCATAATAGGGTTGCCAAGCTCGTCGGTTTTAGTGACGTTATCAACGACCATCAAGCTGCGCTTCATAAACACATCATTAGCTACTGCAATCTTCTCTGAGCGCATTAGGCGAGCAATTCCTTGAGCAATCAGTTCCCCTTGAGGCTCTGTTAGTAATGCATGCTGTAATTTTGGTGTTGGTTCACTGCTTTGCACAGAGCAGCCGCTGATCAAGAGCGCGGTTAGTATTGATAATGAACATTCTTTTAGCATAACAATTCTGCCTTGAGTTTAATGCTAACGCTTAATGCGAAGGCAGTATTTTATTTTGCTCAGCAAGAGATCCAGCCCGTGTATCTAATACTGCAGGGGTATCGCCAAAGCGTGCAGGTGCAAAACCTTGCTTACTGGCTATTGAACTGGCTGCTGGACAACTACCATTATCACGATAACCCAACGCGGCTTTTAGTACCGCTTCTTCAGGATCGCCTAACTGGTGGCTAAAGTCATCAGCAACGGCGCAACCGGCTATGCGTACTGGTAAGCGGGCATTGTCAGTGGTGTTTTGCGGCGCAAAACCATCTGAATATTCACCAAAACCTTTATTGTTTTCGCCAGTAAATTGAATGCTAAAGTAAGTCGTATCGCAGTTATCTGTGGCGTAAAATCCATAAGGTTTGCCGCAAGTACCAGCGCCAATTTGAATAACTTCAATATCAGCGCCGCGTAAGCCATTTATTATCGCTTCGCTGGCAGAGCAAGTGCTACTAGTGGTTAATAAATAAACGCGTTTTAAGTTAAGGCTTGGTAATGGTGTACCTGGTATTAATGCCGGGTTCTCGGCAAAGCCAACAAATTCATCGGTGAACATCACAGGCTCCAAACGTTGCCCAGTAACAGGGTTAAAGGTTGGGTGTTGATCGTTAAAAATGGTTTTTTCGAAAACTTTACCGTTGGTGTTCGCGGGGCCTGCGATCATATAAGCAACTTGACTGGCCATTTGTAAAAAACCACCGCCATTATAACGAATATCAATAATCAGATCAGTGACATTACTTGCTTTGAGATTATTAAAGGCATCATAAAGCGGTTTTTCAGCAATTGCATTGTGGCTATTAAATTGAAAGTAACCAACAGTGCCATCAGCCAAGGTTTTCACGTTTGTGACTGGCCTAGAAGTAATCGTTTGTGAGTTTAAAATAACTTCGCGGGTTTCATCGGTATTAATATCTTTGAATACGAAGGTAGTACTTTTACCGGTTTGAGTTGGATATAAACCCGCGTTGAGGATATCGACCTCTGCTTGCGTGCTGGCATTGATAAAATCAACACCATCGATTTCTAAAATCTCAAAGCCGCGGGCAAGATTTTGCGCACTTGCCGGTGAGTTGGGCTCTGTATAGCTGATCACACCTTGACGTGGTGCTGTAGGGCTGATTAATTTAACCTTAAAACCATAACCAAAAGTCACTCCTGATTGGCTTTGGGCTTCCCATTGTGCAGTTGGCAGGCTAGAGTGAAAGTTGTCTTTGTTTGCGCCTGACTCGGTAATTTGCTCGGTTTTTAGTAATTTAAAATATTCATTTACAGCAGGGTTCAGCGCTGGATCACGATCGATAATTTCGTCATACCAAAGGTAGGTTTCATTGCTCCATGAGCGCAGCCAGTGCTTTTCGTTTAATGCTTGGCATTGTTGATAAAAATTACTTGAGGGTTGAAATACACCTTTTGTCCAATTGATACTGTTACCAGTGTCGCCATCACCATTGCTGTTATTGTTGTTGTCGGTCATTGTACTACCGCCACCACAGCCAGAAAGAAGCGCTAGAAAAGAAACATTGAAAAGCCCAATAGTGAGCTTTTGAATAGAGGAAACAGCCATAGTGATGATCTATTTTTTATACAATATAAACCCAATATAGCGGTTTTTAATTAAACTTGGTAGCAGTGCTGCGCATTTTTGTAGCTAAGTTGTTGCCATAAACTATGAGTATTACACAGCTCAAAATGGTTTGACCAACGCTGTTGATAACTCGCGTTGATTTGACACACAGGGAAATTACTAGCAAACATAACGCGGTGCTGACCAAAGTGTTGCAGGATAAAGTTAAAACACTGCTGTTGCTGAGTTTGCAGCTGCGCGGTGAGTAGCTCAAAGCCTGAAAATTTAATCCAGCAGTTAGGTAGTTGCGCTAATTGGCTGATCCCCTGCTGCCAAATTGACAGATTATTGGGTAAACCCGCATGGTTTATTATTAATTGTAAATGCGGAAGTTGTTGGCAGTAGTTGATTAGCTGTTGGGTAATCGTGAGCTTTTCAACTTCAAATTGAGCTTCAAATATCAGCTGCTTACTGGCTAATAGCGCTAAGTTATCATGGCATGTAGCATGGCTTAAGCGCATGGCATCAGCGCCTTCAGTGATATCTCTAATGCCCACTAAGCTTGGGTGTGATAAAGCGGTAATTGCATTATTAAAATCGTCGGGATGACTATTAATATTGGCAAAGCTGATAGCTTTATAATTGTGGCCACCTAAGTGCTCAGCTAGCCAGTGTAGTTCATTGATGGGGTGCTGGTTATCAAAGCCTGCTTCAATGTGTACTAGGCCAGCAATTTCAAACTGACTTATATGCTGTAATTGGTTAACACTTATGGGCGCTTTAATCGTATCTAAATTTGGCCAAGGCACAGGATTGTTACCTTGTAGCCAATCATATTGCCCTTGGACTAAATTAAAAAAGTGTACGTGAGGGTCAATAATGCGTTCACTCATTGCGCGGTATAACCACCATCAATAGTTTGCAAACTGCCGGTAATAAAGCTGGCATCATCACTGGCTAAAAACGTAACTAATGCTGCGACTTCATCAGCTTGGCCTAATCGTCCGAGTGGCTGTAATGCGCCTTCTTCGGCAACTATAGTGGCTTTATCGGCGCCACTACGAGCACAATATGCGTCGATAGCATTATGAAAAAGCGGTGTTTCTATGGTGCCTGGGCACACTGCATTGGTGCGAATATTAAACTGGGCATAATCTAATGCGGTGGTTTTTGCCATTGAGGCTAACGCATGTTTGGTCAGGTTATACGCAAACGAGTTGTTTTTAGCTATGATGGCTTGATCTGAGGCAATTAAAATAATCACCCCATTTTGTTGCGCTTTCATGCTTGGTAACACGCTTTGAATTGCCGCGTAGGCACCTTTTACATTAAGTGCAAACAAGCTATCGAAGGTTGCTTCGTCAGTGTCTTCAATTGTCGCGCTTAGATGACGGCCGGCATTCGATACCAACACATCTATACATTTGCCATTACTGGCAATCTTTGCAATAACCTTTTTTACTGCGCTAACATTACTCACATCGCAGTGGTGCCAAGTGCCTAAATCTGCAGGTTCTAGATCAAGGTTATGTACTTGGTAACCATTATTTAGAAAACGCTTAACAACAGCACGACCTATACCTTTACTGCCGCCTGTAACGATAGCAACCTTTGACATGGAATTTCCTTAGTGGTTGTGACCACAACCGCCTTCGCTATGGACATGGCCGTGTGATACTTCTTCGCTGGTTGCTTCACGTACGCTAAGTACTTGCACGTCGAACGTTAGAGTTTTGCCTGCAAATGGGTGATTTAAATCACAATCAGCATTGAAACGACCTACTTTCACGATCGTTACTTGATGACGGCCTTGATTAGAGCTAACCATTGCTGTCATGCCTGGCTTCCATGCTTTAGTGTCACCTTGAAGGTGTTTAAGAGGAATGCGTTGAATAAGATCATCAACACGTTCACCGTAAGATTCACTCGGTGTAAGTGTCACGCTGAAGCTATCGCCAGCAGCCTTGCCTTCAAGAGCTGTTTCAAGACCAGGAAGCATACCTTCCAAACCATGAATATAGGTTAGCGGCTCACTGCCAGTACTTGTTTCTAGTTGCTCGCCCGCTTCACTTAATGTGTAGTGAAATTCAACTGCCGAGTTTTTGCTAATTTGCATGCCGATCTCTTTAATTTAACTGTAATGAAAAGCTAATTTTACGCTAAATAAGCCGGATTATAAACTACTGGTTCGGTTAGTGTGGTTGCTTTAAGGTTCTTGCAAGCTCTGAAAGTAAACCTTCGTCATGCAATTGTGACACGGCCTTTGTTGCTTGCGGCAAATGTAGCACCAGCTGCGTGCCAGGCGTTAAAATACTCGAGGCACTAAGTTTATTCCACCGGGCTAAATCACTATGCGGCACATCATAAAGTTGGCTGATTCCCCAGATAGTATCACCAGGCTTTACCTGGTATTGGATTGCGATAGTGGGGATCGCTATTTCAGTTTGTTCAAGGTAAGGACTGATTTTATAATTGATAGTTAACGAGTCTGGCATGGTGCGAGGTTGGCCAACCATCAGTGCTTCACCAATACCAATTAAATTAGAGGTTTTGTTATTCATCGCTTTTAGTTTGTTAACTGATAATCCAAAACGACGAGCAATCGAGTACAAAGTATCATTTTTTTTCACTGTATATTCTCCAGTGAAATTATTTTTAAAGAACTGGCTGCTTAATAAGCTTTGATGTTGCAGTGGTAGTAATAAAGTATGAGGACCATTAGGTGAGCTTTGGTTTTTTAAATAGCCAGGGTTGAGTTTGTGTAGTTGGCTGCGACCAATACCAGATAAATTGGCGATCACCGAAAAATCAAATTGCTGGCCAACGTTAAGCTCAGTTGTAAGGGCTTTGTTGGCAAGTTTAGGGCGGTATAATCCGCGCTGAGGGTTTTGTATTAAGTAGCTTAATGCCATTAGCTTTGGCACGTATTCAGAGGTTTCTTTGGGTAATTTCAACGACCAGTAATCAGTGCTTTTGCCGCGCTTTTTATTTTCTGCGATGGCGCGCTTTACACGTCCTTCGCCACTATTATAAGCCGCTAATGCATGTAGCCAGTCGCCATCAAAGCGCTTATGTAAATACTCTAAATAGGCCAAAGCGGCATCTGTTGAAGCGAGAACATCTTTGCGCCCGTCATACCATTGATCTGATTTTATGCCGAAGTGATGAGCCGTCGCACCGACTAATTGCCATACCCCAACAGCTTGTTCTGAGGAGCTAATAGTCGGGCGAAAGTCACTTTCTACAAAAGGCAATAAAGCTAATTCCATGGGTAACTTACGTTGCTCTATTTTACTAACAATATGATAAAGATAAGGCGCAGCCCGGGCACTGACAACCTGTAAGTATTTTGGTTGCTTGGTATACCAGGTAATCCGTTTATTTAGTGCTTTGTTTAGGTAAATTTGAATGGTTAAGTTGTCGGCTATATGTCGCCATAAATCTTTATTGCGAGTGTGCGCTTGAGGTGATGTAGCGGCTTGTTGCGCTGGAGCTGTTAATGTTATTTTTTGTTTTTTATGCTTGGTATCTGTGGGCTGTGCTGAGCTATTTGATGACGGTTTAACGTGATTAAAAATAACCGGAGCTTGCACAGTATCACTTGGCGCTGAATATGGCTCAGTTGTTTGGCAACCGGATAGTAAAATTAAAGTCACAAACAGGGCTAAGAGGTAACTGCGCATAAACATCACTAAATTAATATCCTTTTAAAAGTCTAGCACATCCACGTGCGAGCGCTATTTTGACTGTTTAACTCGTTTAAGTCCAGCCTCTAGAAACAGCGGGTAAGCTTTTCGTGCTATCTCATCAACTTGGTAGTCTTTCGCAAACTGCTGATTAAAGCTTTGCTGTAATTGCACTAAATCTTGCTCTGGATAGTTTGTTACATGCTGTTGTATCGCGTGCAAAAAGTTTAATGGTTGCTGTAAATCGTCTCGTTTTAGTACGCTTCCGTGGCCAGGCAGGATTATCTTGATGCGCTGATCTG
This sequence comes from Pseudoalteromonas sp. SG43-7, assembly GCF_014164295.1. Taxonomy (NCBI): domain Bacteria; kingdom Pseudomonadati; phylum Pseudomonadota; class Gammaproteobacteria; order Alteromonadales; family Pseudoalteromonadaceae; genus Pseudoalteromonas; species Pseudoalteromonas sp. SG43-7. The sequence continues at coordinate 57,413 of NZ_JACJEY010000015.1, read as the reverse complement.
AGTGAAGTTGTGTGAGTATTTGCAACCAGTTATTAAAATTACCATGGCCGGGATAAGGTAGCCAATCAACCACATCAGCACCGACTAAAATGCGATGATTTTCGGCGCTGAGAGTTAAATCACCATTAGTATGGGCTTGGTGTGCGTTAATCGTGACTGGGTAGTTGCCAAGTTCAATGGTTAAGCTATCAACAACGTAAGTTTGTGGTGGTTGTAGTTGATATTGGCGCCATCGTAATAATCGCTGCTTAGCTAAGTTGAGTTTGTTTTGCCAGTGCTGTTGTTGCGCTGCGGGCTGCTGGGCTAAACGCTGTAAACTCAATTCGATACTTTTTTCATAACTATCAAGTTTATTAGTATAGGTTTGTTGGAGTTGACTAAATTCAGTAGCAAGCTGTTGATGGACAATTAATTGAGCATCGGGGAAATGATGCTGCAAAATAGCCATGCCCAGTAAATGGTCGTCGTGGAAGTGACTAGCAACTAAGTAACACAAGGGGGTTTTTAAGGTGCTTTTTAGTTGCTTAACGGTTGCTTCAACAGCGGCAAAGTCGCCACTAGCATCAAACATTAGCGCGCATTTATCACCTTCAATGAGCACTTGGTTTGAGTCATAAAAGCGTAGGGCTCGTTGCTGCTCTAAAAATTGTACGTTAGGGGAGATTGTTTGCCACTGTGTTGCTGCAACAGCAGAGCGGGGTGCAACAAGACTAAAGCTTAGCAATAAAAGTGCAGTTAACTGAGTGGGGATATAAAAAGGGTGAGTCATAACAGTATTGCCAAAATAGAGAAAATAAAATAGGCAAGTTAGCTGATTTTGTTTTTAATTGATACTGGAATCCACGAGATAATAAAAAAAGCGCGAGTGCGCTTTTTTTATTCGGCTGACGATTGCCCTAAGTAAGCACTGAGCTTATCGATGAGTTGATCCTGTTGCTGTTGGGTAACGCTTTGCTGTGTTTTTGCTTCGAGTAACTCATGGCTAATATTCAAGGCTGCCATTAATAAGGCTTTTTGATCATTGCGCACTGTTGAGCGCTGCTTCATTTGATCAACCAAATCATTTAAGTATTTGGCTGATGCAATGAGTGCATCCTCTTGCCCAGCTGGGCAAGCAAATTGCTGCTCTTTACCAAGCAACTCAACTGTGACTCGCTGGTTTTGCAGCTCAGACATTAGTTAGCCTGTTGGGCGCTTTGTAGCTTCTCAAGTAAACCCGTTAAAGTTGTGCTGGTGTCTTTTTGTTTTTCTTCACTTTCAAGTACTTCAAGTTGAAGAATTTCATTTTCATCGATTAGCTTACTATTTTTATCTTTAAGCTCGCTAACCTGAGTTTGTAGCTGTGAATTTTGGCTAATTAATTGGTCGATCAATTGTTCTAGTTGAGAAAGGGTATCGTTATTCATAAAGGCGCTCATAAAACTGTGATTATTGTCATGCAAATGTAAAGCAAAGTTGCTTTATATGCCAGCATTTACGTGTGTTTTGGCTGATTTTTATTTAATGTTAATAAGCTGTTCAGGCTAGCGACTAATTTGTTCATAAGTGGTTCACTTAATGGCCAGCAATTTATGACCCTTGGCGTTTTATGTTGTAGAATATAACTAACTTCAATGAGTTTATTTAAGCGAAATTATATTATGCTCAGTTACAGACACTCATTTCATGCTGGAAACCCAGCCGATGTCGTTAAACATTTGGTATTAGCTCAGGTATTAAGTTACCAGACGCTCAAAGATAAGCCATTGGACTATATCGATACTCACTCAGGAGCTGGCTTTTTTGAATTAGCCAGTGCTGATGCACAAAAAACGCAAGAATACCTAAATGGCATTGCTAAGCTTTATCAACATCGCAGTGAGCATCAGGAACTAAATGATTATATTGATTTAATTAAATCATTTAATGATACAGAACAATTAGCTTTTTATCCGGGCTCTCCGAAAATTGCTGAGCATTTCTTGCGTCGCCAAGACAAAGGTTGGTTTTTTGAGCTACATCCGCGAGATTTGGCATTACTACAAGAAAACATGAGCGGTAAGCGCTCAATTCGTGTCCGCGGCGAGGATGGCTTTACGGGTCTAGTGGGGTTATTACCCCCCGCTTCGCGCAGAGCATGTGTACTCATTGATCCACCTTATGAAATTAAAGACGATTACGACACTGTGGTAAAAACATTAACGAAGGCTTATCAACGCTTTGCTACTGGCACTTACATGATTTGGTATCCGGTGGTCGACAGAGAAAGAATTGAGCGTATGGAAGAGGGATTGATTGCTTCAGGTATGCGTAATATTCAGTTATTTGAATTAGCGACTGAAGCCGATACTGACGTGCATGGCATGACTGCATCGGGGATGATAGTGATTAATCCACCGTGGAAGTTAAAACAAACTATGGATAAGGTATTACCTGAACTAGTTAACTTATTAAGCGATTCATCAGGCTTTTATCGCAGCGAGCAATTAGTTGCCGAATAAACATTGAAACGCCCAGTTCACTGGGCGTTTAATTACAGAGAGTGATTAGAGTTAATTAAAATACACGGCTTTAAAGGTTGCCAGTACTTTACCTTGCTTATCTTTTAAGGTGAGTGATTCACCATTAATATTCCACGTCGCAGTATTTTCTAGTACGCCAGACATTGCAGTTTCTTGTTCCATACCTTGAGAGCACATTTTTCTAGTACTAGCTTGCGGGCTGAATGTCAGTGCTTGTTGATCTACTTGATAACTACCAGCAAAATTATTGCAGCCTAAAAAGCCATGGCTTTTGTTATCTTTACTAAATTGAATAAAGGGTTCTTTTGTTTCAACAGTGACTTGCACGCCATTTATAGTAACAGCTTTAAAATACGTATTTACTAAATCGACATTGGGCTTTTGCGGCGCAACTTTAGACACGACTACTTCATAAGGTGCTTGTTGTGATTGCTCAAATGGATTGTTATGTGTAGTACTAACGTACAATAACTGATCTTGATTAGTGATACGTGCAATTACGCTATAGCGATGACGTTGATCCATTTTGCTCGCGTCGTAGCTAAGCTCTACCGTATAAGGTGGTGCGCCATTGATATCAATAGTTTGTTGACTAATTATTTCTGCTTCAGTATCCATCTTTGACACATCAGCTAAAGTCACTGTGAGTTGTGATCCCGGACCTAACATGCTGCGATCAAGGTAGCTAACTTGAGTTGTTAAAGTGGCCATGGCTGCATCTTCAGTGGTTTGTTTCGTTTGTGGATCAGGTAGGCTCTTGCACCCGTTAAGTACCATTGCACTGCTGGCCAATAAACTAATGCTGGCAATCGATTTTAAAACTGTATAAGGTTTGTTCGATAGCATGGTTTATTCCTTGAAATAAATGAATCGGTTGATTTTTAATCTATGGGTAGTTTACAGCGCGATTACTTAATCATAGCTTAATTATTCTAAGTTGTTATTTAATAACAAAAAAGGCGCATAAATGCACCTTTTTGTAGGCACAGAGATATTTACTTCTTCACAAACTTGGTCAAAATAACAATGCGCTGACCGTCCACACGTCCTTCAATATGTTCAGGGTTGCTGGTTAAGCCGATATTACGCACAGCAGTACCACGTTTAGCCGTTAAGCTACTGCCCTTAACATCTAAATCTTTAATAAGTGTGACTGTATCGCCGGCTTGCAGTACCACGCCGTTGCTATCAACATGTTTAATATCATCATTTTCAGCAAGTACTTTTTTAGCCCATGCTAACGTATCTTCTTCAAGATAGATCATGTCTAGCGCATCTTGTGCCCAGCCATTATCAGCAGCTAAACGGGTTAGCATACGGTACGCCACCACTTGTACCGCAGGTGTTTGGCTCCACATGCTATCGTTTAAACAATGCCAATGAGTAGGGGTAATATCAGTGGTGCCTTCAACTTGGTCTTTACACGTTTGGCAAGTATAAATACATTTATCTGAATGAGCTTCAGTGACAGGTGGCACTTCGTATACAGAAAGGTTTTCAGTTGCAGTACATAGCTCACATTGGTTATTACTGCGTTCAACTAAGGCTTGTTCAATGCTCATATCAAGGCTCTTTTGGGGGTTAACAGAAAAGTAAGCCCTTATTATACTCAATCATCAGTCAAATTAGAACTTATCCATTATTTTAGTGTGGGTATAGTGAAAACTTTGACTTTACAGATGGTTTGCAGACATTCAATAAAAGGAGCATTATTACTTACAAGTTTAGGCAAGGCGCAAAAACCTTACTATACTGAGTACATAAAATAACAACAATTTAGCTGGCAAGAGTCACTATAGTTATTAGCAGGAAATAATATGCTTAATACGCAGATAACCGCCGAGGTGCCAAAACTTGTTACACAATACATTGCCAGGCAGCCTATTTTTGATGCTGAAACAGGCATTTATGCATACGAATTACTGTATCGAGATTCGATAAATAACGCATTCCCTATTGGCACAACAGATGGTCAGGCTACTGGGCGGCTGTTTTTTAACGCTTTAATGCTTATTGGTATAAATAAACTTACTGCGAACCAACGCGCTTTTATAAACCTATCTTCAGATGCCCTGTTAGATGATTTCCCTAAATTATTGCAACCAGATAGCGCAGTAATAGAAATCGTTGAACGAGCCGACAACATTGATAAAGTGACCAGTCGAGTTACGGCTCTAAAAAAAGATGGCTATACTTTTGCTCTCGATGATTATGATGGAGATGAAAAATGGGAGCCATTATTACATTTAGTTGATTATATAAAGCTTGAAGTTGAAGAGCCCATCATTAAAACCAATATGCTGTTAAAAAAGCTTAAACGCCGTTTTCCTGATGTAAAAATCATAGTTGAACGAATTGAAACGCACGAACAATTTATGTTGCTAAAAAGTGCCGGCTGCGATTACTTTCAAGGCTTCTTTTTCGCGCGTCCAGAAATGCTCAGCTACCATAATGTTGAGCCATCTAAATTTGCTGTTTTTGATTTGCTGCGCTGTACGTCGCGCCCAGATCTCGATTTTGATGAAGTCCACCAGCGGGTAGCTAAAGACGTCGGTTTAACTGCTCGTATTCTTAAATTAGTGAATGCACGCTCTGGTAACCAAAATTTAGTGATCACCTCTATTTCACAAGCGGTTATTTATTTAGGTGAAGATGCAATTCGTCAATTTGTAAGAGTGTTGGCGCTTAGTGAACTAGGGGTTGATAAACCTAGTGAACTAACTAAGTTGGGGTTAACTCGTGCGCATTTCATGCAGTTAATGCTAGAGCCTGGCGGTAAGGAAATGTCTCAGCGTGGTTACTTAGTTGGCTTGATGTCAGTGCTCGATGCTATTTTAAATATGGAACTGGATGTTATCGCAAAAGAGTTTTGTTTAGGCGATGATTTATCGAGTGCACTGCTTAACTTTAACGGTATGTTAGGTGCTACTTTGCAGTTAGCTCGCGCGGTAGAGGAAGATAATTGGCCATTAGCAGTTAAATTGTTAGAAACCATTCGGCCAGCTTCTCCCATCGATGTTATTTATAATGCCATGCTCGTAGCACGGCAATACGGCGATGAGGTTTTAGCCTCAATTATTGAAGATACTTAATACCTTGAGTATGATGCGCCATTATCAATATACTTTAAAAGACGACTATGCGTTTATTACTGCCGATCACGACTATTTTAATTGCTCTGGCGTTGTTATTACCTGGCGTTACTCAGCCTGTGCTAACCCTTGAGGGGAAAATTGATAAATCAAAGCTCGCCAAAACAGGCATTGCTATGATTGCTGATGAAGGTGACCGTCATACCCGCAATATGTTAATGATGGCGTCGAGCATGTTGGGCCTTGATAAACTCGAAGGTGAAATTAGTGCTTATAAAAAAACACGGAGCATTTGGGGCACGGTTAACGAACTTGCCAATAATAAAAATTACCTAGTCGCAGCATTGGTAGCATTGTTTTCAATTGTGGTGCCAGCTTTAAAACTGTTGATGCAATTAGTTTATTGTTTAATACCGATGAACAAATTAAAGCATATACTCGGTCAAGTTATACAAGGCTTGAGTAAATGGAGCATGGTAGATGTTTTTGTCATTGCTTTGATTGTGGCTTACCTTGCTGGTAACGCCGATGGCCAGATGGGGGAATTGATCAACATGCATGCCGAATTTGGTACAGGTTTTTGGTACTTTACCGGTTATTGCTTATTTGCCATCGCCGCCAGCAGCTTAATTAAAGTTACGCCAAAAAATAGCTAAACGTTTGTGTTAACTAAATAGTTATCATAAACTTCGCTAGAACCTAGAACCTAGAACCTAGAACCTAATTTATAAAAGGCACTTTTTTGCAACGCATTTATATTAGTTTATTCACAGTCGTTTTATTGCTCACTTTAGTGGGTCAAGCGGTTGCGTCTGTAACTATGAGTTGTGATATGCCACACATGAGTCAACCGCATGCAACTATGGCTGATAGTAGTGATATGCATCACGACATGTCTGCGGGTATGATGAACATGGATTGTTGTGACGATGACGCAAGCGCTAATCAAGAGTGTGGTTGTCCAATGAGCGCCTGCAGTACCCACTCAATGTTAAACATGAGTGTGTTAGTTACCGTTATACTGACGACGTCTGAAAAAGTACAACTTTATATCCCGCAAAATCAACATCGTATAGCCAGTTCACTGTATCGCCCCCCTATGCCTGCTTAATTGCAGGATAGGTGCGTCTAAAATTTACCTAAATCACCTTTTCTGCCCCCTAAATTTAGTTGTCTTTTAATTTTAGTGGAGTAAGTGATGAATCACTTCGCAGTATTTAAAGTCAGTTTTTTAGCGCTTATGCTAACAACTGCAATTCCAGCACACAGTAATGAATTAAGCCTTGATGAAGCGCTCAGCTATGCACTTGATAATGAGCCATGGCTAACCGCCAGCAAATATCAACAAGCTGCTATACAAGCACAAAGTTTAGCGGCAGGCACACTGCCGGATCCAGTATTAACGGTGGGCTTAATGAATTTACCTACCGACGGTTTTGCTTTTGACCAAGAAGGCATGACCCAATTAAAAGTTGGCGTGAGCCAAATGTTTAGCCGTGGCGATAGCTTAGCGCTTAAGCAGCATGCGTTAGCGCAGTCAGCGCAGCAATATCCTTGGCTACGAGCCGACAGACTCGCTCAAGTAAAAACCATTGTTATTGAATCTTGGCTCAATGCGTATCGTGCCCAGCAAAGTATTGCGTTAATTGAGCAAGATAAAGCATTGTTCTCGCAACTTATTGATATTACTGAATCGAGTTATGCCAGCTCAGTAGGTAACACCCGCCAACAAGATATTATTCGAGCGCAGCTAGAGTTAACCCGCCTTGAAGATAAATTAATGATGTTAGAGCTGCAGTTCGAAAGCGCGAAAAAGCGTTTATCGCAATGGTTACCAATCAACATGTTAACTCAGCCTGTCAGCGCAAAACGTCATGATATAGCGCCTTTAGTTGATTTTTCACAACTTGAATTTGCACAGTTGATGCCATTATTAATGGCGCATCCAGCGATTGTCGCGCTTGATAAAACAGTAGCGGCTAAACAAACAGAAGTTGAGGTGGCAAAACAAGGCTATAAACCGCAGTTTGGGGTAAATATGGGCTATGGTTATCGCGATGATACGCCAATGGGGGATTCCCGAGCGGATCTGTTTTCAGTTGGTGTGAGTGTTGATTTACCACTATTTACTGATAACCGCCAAGACCAACAAGTTAATGCGGCGATAGCTATGGCTGAGGCGGTGAAAACTCAAAAACTAATTGCATTACAAAAGCTACAAGGGATGTATTTTAAAGAGTTTAGTCAGTTGTCCCAATTAGCAAAGCGTGATGCACTTTATCAAACTAAATTATTGCCACAAATGGCAGAGCAAGCACAAGCCACATTAAATGCTTATACCCGTGATGACGGTGACTTTTCAGAAGTAATGCGCGCCCGAATCAGCGAACTGAATGCCAAAATTGATGCGTTAAACATAGAGATTGATCAACAAATTATTATTGCTCGCCTGAATTATTACGCTAGTAGCAAAGATGCTGCTGTGATGGTTGAGCAATTAGCAGGAGAGCACCGTGAACACTAATTTAAAATTGCTTATCGCAGTACTTATAGGTGCAGGAATATCTGCTAGTGGCTTGTATTTTTTCGGTAATAGTACAGAGCCTGAGGTGATCAGCGCAGAGAAAAAACCATTATATTGGGTTGCGCCTATGGATAGTAATTATCGCCGTGATGCACCAGGGCTTTCACCAATGGGGATGGACTTAGTACCTGTGTATAGTGAAGTAGCTGACAACAATCAAGATGGTCCCGGTGCAGTGACAATTTCCCCTGCTGTTGTTAATAACTTAGGGGTTAGAACGGCTAAAGTACAGCTCAAGGCACTGCAAAGTGAAGTAAAAACGGTGGGCTACGTACAATACAATCAAGATCAGTTAGTGCATATTCACCCGCGTGTAGAAGGCTGGATAGAAACGCTGTACGTTAAAGCCGCTGGCGATCAGGTAAAACAAGGGGAACCGCTGTATACCTTATACTCTCCGCAACTGGTAAATGCTCAAGAAGAATTTGTACTGGCTGTTGATCGTAATAACACCGTGCTTATTCGTGCAGCCAAAGCGCGCTTAAAAGCATTGAATGTGTCGGGTGGTTTTGTCGAGCGCCTACAAGTTAATAAAAAGGTGATGCAAAATATTACCTTCTATGCTCGCCAAAGTGGTGTGGTTGATGAACTTAATGTGCGCGAAGGTTTTTATGTCAAGCCAGGCACCTCAATGATGAGTATTGCTCAACTTGATGAAGTTTGGGTAGAAGCCGAGGTATTCGAGCGGCAAGCGCAGCTTATTGAAGTCGGTTTACCGGTGACTATGACTCTAGATTATATTGCCGGACAAAGCTGGCGCGGTAAGGTCGATTATATTTACCCAACATTGGATGCCAAAAACCGTACTTTGCGGGTGCGTTTACGCTTTAATAATCAAGATCACCAACTAAAACCGAATATGTTTGCGCAAGTAAGCATCCATGCTAAAGCTGCTGAGCAACAACTTATAGTACCTAAAGAAGCGGTGATCCGCACCGGTTCCCAAGACCGTGTTGTTATCGCTTTAGGCGAAGGACGCTTTAAATCGGTGGCAGTCGAACTGGGCCGCAGTGATAGCCATAACGCCGTTATTTTAGCGGGCGTTAAAGCCGATGATGAAGTGGTGACTTCAGCGCAATTCTTGTTAGATTCAGAATCCAGCAAAAGCTCTGATTTTAAGCGCATGCAAACACCAGAAGCTACCACTAGCGTGTGGGGCAAAGGAGTCGTTAATAGTGTAATGGCAGATCGCCGTATGGTGAATATCAGCCATGACCCTATTGAAGAGCTCGATTGGCCTAGTATGAAAATGGACTTTACGGTTGCCGATAGCGTTGATTTTCAAGCGCTGCAAGCTGGGCAAACACTGCATTTTGAGTTGACTAAAAAAGCCGATAGCAGTTATATGATTAGCGGCATTCATATTATGGATTCCACCCATATGATGAGCGAAGCGCAAAATATGGCGACCGTAACCGGTACTATCAACAGCATTAATAAAGCCCAGCGCACTGCCAATATTAGCCGTGGTGCAATTGAGAAATGGCACCGAGATCCGGCCACTATGGACTTTATGTTTGCTGAACATATTGATTTAAGTAGCCTTGAGCCGAAGCAACAGCTGACATTTACTTTTAGTGTGCAAGATGGTGAGTTCGTGATCCAGCGTATCGATACTGAATCAAGCATGCGAACTAGTGACAATAGCGCCATGTCATCGCATGACGGACATTAGGAGGCTTTATGATAGCAGCAGTTATTCGTTGGTCCGTTACCAATCGCTTTTTTGTATTATTGCTAACAGCAATACTCATTGGCAGTGGTTTATTTGCGGTAAAAAATACCCCAGTTGATGCCTTACCTGATTTATCCGATGTGCAGGTGATTGTAAAAACCTCATACCCAGGGCAAGCGCCACAGGTGGTGCAAGATCAGGTTACTTTCCCACTTACCACCGCGATGCTCTCAGTACCCGGGGCGCAAACAGTACGTGGTTTTTCATTTTTTGGTGATTCCTACGTATATGTCATCTTTGATGAAAACACCGATCTTTACTGGGCTAGAAGTCGAGTGCAAGAGTATTTAAGTCAAGTAGCAAGCCGCTTGCCCGACAGCGCAACCGCAGAGCTGGGCCCAGATGCCACCGGTGTAGGTTGGATTTATTTATACGCGCTGGTGGATAAAACCAATCAGCACGACATTAGCCAGTTACGCAGCTTGCAAGATTGGTTTTTAAAGTTTGAATTGCAAACCGTACCAGGGGTGTCAGAAGTGGCCTCAGTGGGCGGTATGGTGAAGCAATATCAAGTCAATGTAGAGCCAGATAAACTGCGTGCTTATGGTATACCACTGAGTTTAATTCAAACCGCAATTAAGCAAGGTAACCAAGAAATGGGCGCTTCGGTGGTGGAAATGGCCGAAGCCGAATACATGGTAACCAGCACCGGTTATATAAAAAGCGTCGCTGATTTAGAGGCAATTCCACTTGGGGTGAATGCCAACGGCACACCGCTGCAATTACGCGATGTAGCCGATATTCGCCTTGGGCCACAAATGCGCCGTGGCATTGCTGAGCTAAACGGCGAGGGCGAAGTAGCTGGTGGCGTAGTGGTGATGCGCTATGGCGAAAACGCACAAAAAACCATAGAGCTGGTGAAAGCAAAACTTGAATCACTTAGCAAAGGCTTACCCGATGGGGTAGAAATTGTGCCTGTGTATGACCGCTCTAATCTGATCAAAAATGCAGTGGATAACCTCACCAGCAAACTATTTGAAGAGCTAGTGGTAGTGGCGCTTATCTGCATCGTATTTTTGTTCCATGTACGCTCGTCCTTGGTGGCAATTATCACTTTACCGCTGGGAATATTAACGGCATTTATCATCATGTATTGGCAAGGCATAAACGCCAATATAATGTCGCTCGGTGGTATTGCTATCGCCATTGGTGCGATGACCGACGGCGCGATTGTAATGATCGAAAACATGCATAAACACATGGAAAAAACGCCACTAACCGATGAAAACCGCTGGCAAGTTGTCACCGATGCTGCCAGTGAAGTCGGTCCAGCGCTGTTTTTTAGCTTAATGATTATTACCGTGAGCTTTATGCCAGTGTTTATTTTAGAAGCCCAAGAAGGCCGGATGTTTGCTCCGTTAGCGTACACTAAAACCTATGCCATGGCCGCATCTGCGGGCTTGGCAATCACTTTAGTACCGGTATTAATGGGTTACTTTATACGCGGCAAAGTTATTTCAGAGCACAACAACCCAGTAAACCGCTTGCTAGTGAATGCTTACAAGCCACTGCTGAACACGGTTTTGCGGTTCCCTAAAATGACTTTAGTACTGGCTGTGGTGGTCGCTGTCATTGGCTTTTATCCGGTCAATAAAATTGGCAGTGAGTTTATTCCGCCGCTGGATGAAGGCGATTTAATGTATATGCCGACGACTTATCCTGGTTTATCGATTGGGAAAGCGCGCGAGATTTTACAACAAACCGATAAGCTCATCGCCACAGTGCCAGAGGTGTTAACTGTGTTTGGTAAAGTGGGCCGTGCAGAAACTGCCACTGATCCTGCGCCACTGACCATGATCGAAACCTTTATTCAGCTCAAGGCTAAAGATCAATGGCGCGTAGGCATGACTTTAGAAAAATTGAAAAAAGAGCTCGACGGCTTAGTGAAGTTTCCAGGCCTGACTAATGCATGGGTGATGCCGATCAAAACTCGTATTGATATGCTGGCAACTGGGATTAAAACCCCTGTGGGCATTAAAGTTGCGGGGCCAAATTTAAGCGAGATTCAAAAAATTGGCCAGCAGATTGAAGTGTTACTTAAAGATGTACCCGGCACGGCTTCCGTTTACTCTGAGCGAGTAGCGGGTGGGCGTTATATAAAGGTCGATATCAACCGTGAAAAAGCCGCCCGTTACAGCTTAAATATTGCCGATGTGCAGCAAGTGGTTGCCACCGCAATTGGCGGCATGAATGTAACCGAAACGGTCGAAGGGCAAGAGCGTTACCCGGTAAACTTACGCTATCCGCAGGATTACCGAGATTCGCCCGAAGAACTGATGCTATTGCCAATAGTCACCCCTGCAGGGCAACGCATTGCTCTTGCCGATGTGGCTGACGTATTTATTGAAGATGGTCCGCCGGGCATAAAAAGCGAAAATGCCCGCTTAAACGGCTGGAGCTTTATTGATATTGATGGCATTGATATTGGTAGTTATGTCGACAATGCGCGCCAAGTGCTTGACGAAAAACTAGTGCTACCAGCGGGTTATTCAATAACCTGGGCAGGGCAATATGAATACATGGAACGTGCGAAAGAAAAGCTCGCCTATGTATTACCACTGACCTTAGCGATTATAATTGTGTTGTTGTACCTCAACTTTAGAAGCTTTGTAGAAGTGGCAATTATAATAGCAACCTTACCGCTGGCGATGATCGGAGGCATCTGGTTAATGTACTTAGAGGGCTTTAACTTCTCAGTCGCCGTGGGGGTGGGCTTTATTGCCCTTGCTGGGGTCGCGGTGGAAATTGGCGTGATTATGCTGGTGTACTTAAATCAAGCCTACCAAGAAAAGTGTGCTCAAGCCAAACTAGCAGGTACAAAGCTTAGTTTTGCTGAGCTTAAACAAGCCATAGTCGAAGGCGCAGGCCTGCGAGTACGCCCAGTGATGATGACAGTCGCCACTATTATAATCGGTTTGCTCCCCGTACTTTACGGCACAGGCACCGGCAGTGAAGTAATGAGCCGCATCGCCGCCCCTATGGTCGGCGGCATGTTCAGCGCGATTGTATTAACCTTGCTCGTGTTACCCGCAGTGTATTTGTTATGGCGAAAGCGGGAGCTGTAAAGCAGATAATAAAAAGGAGTGGGCTAACTACCTGACTCCTTTATTATAATACTTTAATTTATTATTTTTATGCTGGGGAAAGTGTTAAATATAAAACGATGTTCGAAAAAGCGGACTATGAACTAGTACTTAATGCTGTATTGTAAATTGGAATATTTACAAATCGTATTTCTTTCTTTATAATTCCGTCCCTTTTTTAGGCTCATCTTTCAATAGGGATGATTTCCAATATAGATCACGGATCGAATAAAGATGAGTTTTTTAAAAAAAATAATAATTTTATCTCTTCTAATGCTTTTAGGGTGTCAAACCCTTAACACAATACCAATTGAGGTAAATATATCGCAAGAAGTTACTTTTTCCGGTAAAGGAGCTGGTGCAGGAATCGCACTTATGTCAGCTATGGGGCCTTCAGGTTTAGCTATTGGATTGGCTATCGATGTTGGTATCGCAAAAGAAATCAAAAAAAATATAACTCACCAACAATTAGAATCATCAATTAAGTCCATCCTGTCGAAATATAATAGTGTTCAATTGCAAAATGATCATATCCACTATTTTGAAATTACGACATTGAAGTTTCAATCGTTCTCAGACGACAGTGATCCTACCGCAGTTATAATAGAGGGTAACATTCTATTTAAAGATGAGCGGCTTTTACCCTTTTCTAATATCTCATACTATGAAAAATATATAACTCCTCTAATGCTACTTAAATCTAAAAAAAGTGAATCGAATGCATTAATATTAGAAAATATTGAACATCTAATCTCAACTATATAAAAGGAAAGTATGATGAAAATCATAAAAAATAATAACCGGAATAGTTATTATGTATAAATTAATGTTAATAATTCTGCTTGGTGGAATATCATTTTCTTCAATTGCAGACACACATTGTATTGGCAAAGTGGAAGGCCTTGGAATGGGGAAAGGAGGGATCCTATATGTGAGTGGCCCCGGAGGCTTACCTGCAACTTATCTTTGTAGCGTCCATAGCAAAAGTAATAATGTAGAAACCGAAGCATGTAAGGTAATTTATAGTCAGTTACTTGCAGCAAAAGCTCAAAATGAGACTGTTAATATTACATTTAATCCCGCAACGCCTTGTACATCAGCGAAAAGCTGGGGGTGGGCGGCTAATTTTAACTGGGTGATCGTTGGTGGTTAGTAATTAGTGACTATTAAATAAATTAATTATAGGAAGTGAAATGAAAGTTTTTTTAATAGGCTTCTTTACCTTGTTATTTAGTCAGGTCGCTTTTTCTTATGAGAGCAACTCCAATACAAAAATAAAAAACATTCGAGTGCGACCTACCGTTGCGTATGTTTTATTTGAAGGGTGTAGTCGATATTCAAAGATATATTTAACAAATGATTATTATAAAGCAATGTTATCAGTGGCTTTAACTGCTGCAACTGCAAATAAAAGTGTTGCTGTTGGGTTTGAAAGTGGCCAAAGCTGTGCATCACCAGTTGAGCCTATCGTGTCATATATTGATGTGAAATTTTTATAATATGAATAGTCTAACTATTACTTATAATAATTACCCCTGAATTTAACATCTGAATTATATTAAGTTAAATAGGGAGCTCTGTGTTAATACTAATGGCTAAGGTAAATATATATGCTAAATAATGCTGCCTTGCCAAAATTATGAGAGTTTTTAGCTATTTTGCAATAAATAAACCTGAATAAAAGATAGAATTATCACTAGTGAATTTAAAGTTAAGTAATTGATGGAAAGGAAATTAAAGATGAAACCTAAAGTAATTATACCACTTGTAGCCTTAACCTTGAGCACACCAGTTTGGGCAAATCATTATTGTGCAGGCACCATAAAAAATGTGCAGTTAAACCGTGGTGGAGAAGTTTATGCAACAATTAATAATTTAGCATCTAATGCTTTTCTTTGTGATCTTTCTCCTGCTGATGGTGGAAATGATGCTGAATTTTGTAAAGCGTTATATAGCAGCTTGCTTTTAGCACAAACTACACAGCAAAGCGTAACCTTTTGGTTTGATATCGACACAGATAAAAGTTGTAGTAAAGGTGATTGGGTCAATCTTTATAAAAACCATGGCCTCTATCACTTCATGCTAGGTGGCTAATTAATAATAAGGTAGATGAATAAATGATAAAAAGCATAATCGCGATTTTGATGACATTCACCTTTTTTAGTACTCAGGCTGTAGCAACAGTAGGGCAAACTGTCGACCAAATATTTTATTGTGGTGATGATTTTGCAATTCATACAGATGCAGGAAATTGGTATGTAGTACTAAAATCGGCCGTGGGTGAAAAGAAGCAGGATCATTTTTTATCTATGGCGATGTTTTCAATGGCCACAGGTAGTAAAACAGGAAACTTTTTTCCTGGTGACCCACTAAGTAATTGGTGCGGTAACAAAAATTTTTTACCAATTACCTCCTTCAGTATTAAAACTGATAGCCCTAAATAAATTATTACTAGTAAGTTTTCTTTTTTTACTTCCAAGTACAGTTAAAGCTGCATGGCTTAATTCAACTGGCGAAATTGAAACGCTGATTTTGTATAACCAAAACCAAATTTTAGTGAAATTAAAAGGTAACAATGGAGCCCCTGTAGCTGCCTGTAGTAATAAAGAACACTTTATAATACCAGCATCATACACAGAAGAGTCTCGCAATAGAATGTATAGCACTTTATTAGCTGCAAAAATGGCGGGTGTACCAGCATCAATAGCATACAGTGAAGTAGATAATTGTGATGCTTGGGGTGCAACTCCAAATGTTTACAGAAAAATAACGCGAATAACGTTTTAAGGATTAACTATGAAACACTCAAAATTTATCCGTGAGGGACTATGAAAAAAATATTAATGCTAATGTTACTTTTTACAGGAACATTAAAAGCAGAAACTACATGGATACCGATTAGTAATGGCGATAATTTTATCATCATTCCGTTTATTCCAAGTGAAAAATATAACCAACCGAGTAATGTGAATTTAGTGAAACTTTCAAATGGCGTTACTATCACTTGGAATGATATTCAGCATGCAAGTAAATATCGTGTTGAAGGATTAGATAGTAACGGTAATTGGGTTTTGTTAAGGGACGTTGATTCTAATTCAGTCACATTTTCGCCTCTACCAGTTGGTATTTCGAGCATTAGAGTTATGGCGTGTAGTTATATATCTTGCGCTAACAGTGGGCTATGGAGTAATAGCGTGGCTTTGAAAAAACAAATTATATTTATACATACGGATTTGTTAGGTAGTCCAGTTGTAGAAACCAAAGGATAATAAATATGAAAAGTTACATAAAGGTTTTGTTTTTATTTCTTATATATTGCTCGAATTAATATTGTTTAGGTGTATCTGGTGGTACTGATGACAAAGTCGAAATTAACTTAGTTGCACAAATTATTCCAAAAAAATATACAGCTTCTAATAATGATTATGACTCCTATAACCCGGTAACAGGGGAAGTTACGTTTGCTGTTACAGATGTTTCTCTTAAGGGAAACTCACAGATTCCAGTTGAGTTAATACGGTGGATACCATCTGATGACCTAGATACGGGTGGACCAAATGGCTGGAAATGGGATATTCCGTTAATTAAAGGTAACTTTTTATCCGGTGGGAAAGGGCAATGGGATTTTGGCCTTTCTGGTTGGTATAAAGGAGAAAATTGTACAGCTTCAGCAGAAACTGCATTTGAAGTGACTATGGATGATGGTATTCCATCAAGTAATTTCTGGAGTGGTAAATTTCTACATATACCTAATGTTACATCACAGAGATTTTTAAATACTTACGGTCATTCTGCAGAAAAACAGATTACTAAATCTAATTATAAAGTTAAGGGTTGTATCTACAATGCAGACGGGGAAGAGGGGATCGTTGTTTCTGCTCCAAATGGTTTTACCTATACCTTCAATGAGGTAAAAACCTATTATAATGGAGCTATACCAAATCTTCATATGCCAAGGACCTATACGAAAATACTAATGGTTTCAAAGATCGAGGATAAATATGGTAATGATGTAATTTATAATTACGAAGATGGCGACCTAATTAGCATTGTTTCATCTGATGGTAGAAGAATTGATATAGACTATGGGGTTGTTGACAATAAAAAAAGGCCTGTATCAGCTTCTGTAAACAATAGAGTCTGGGAGTATCATTATAACACTAGTGATGGTTATTTAAATAAAGTGATTCTTCCAAATGGGACAACTTGGGAATATGGAGGAATACACATTTTAGGGTATAGGGGGCAGAATCCCAGTTTTTTTTATACCAATCAGCTTCAATTTTATAACCGTAACAAAGGAAGGTCATATGGGGGTCAAAAAATACCTTCGTGCGCTATCGTGCACCCTGAACCTAAAGAGGTAACAGTTAAAACACCAGAAGGTGCAATAATTCGTTACACACTTCAAATAAAAAAACATAATCGTTCAAATGTAATTCCAAGGGTTTATGACTACCAAAGGTTAGATGAATTTAGCTACATGTATAACTTAAACTGTAGTTTATCTTTATCCTTAGTAAGAAAAAGAATAACTGGCAGTAAACTAGATGATATAGACTGGAATTATATTTACTCTGAAAATTCGGGTCATTATGGATTAAGTAATCGTCCACCGTTTTATTTTGATGATGGCGAGCGGAATGATCTCAATGATTTTGTATCAGGTCCGGTCGATATTTCGAAATCAGTTGGCATTGAAAAGTTTCCTTCTATGATTGCATCTCGGACTCCTTTGCATTTCAGGACGGTGAAAATAATTAAGCAAGATAAAATAAATATTTTGTATATTGATAGAGAAAGCCAATCTATCAGTGAGAATATGGTTATTGCTGAAGATACACTCTCTTTAAGTAATCAGTTAATAAAAAGAGAGGAGTATACTTACTCTAAAGGTGATTTTGTAGGTAGTTCATGGGTTGACTGTGGACAAAGGGGAAGTCCCTGCGAAGTAATTAATATCTCACAAATTAAAAATAGAGTTAATCTCGTTAATAAAAAAATAATTATATATAACAATAACTATAAGGATGAATATTTAACAGATTTTGAAAAGTTTGATACATATGGTTTTGTGACAGAAATAAGGGAGAGAAATAATTTTAGTAACAACGAAATTTATAATAAGAAGGTTTATTTACATGATAATGATTCATGGGTGCTAGGGCTTCCTGTTTCTGAGTTTACAGATGATAAACTAATTGATGGTAGCACAATCGCAAACTATGAGATTGAATATAAAAACTTTAGTAACTATAAAAATGGAAAAAATAATACCTTCAAGTTACCAACTTTACAGAAAAAGAGGGGGGTAATATTTATAAATGCTAGGGAGTATTTTTCTTCAGGCTTATTGAAAAAGGTTAGCTATAACTTAAATCGAACATATGGTACTGGTAAGCGTTTCATTGAATATGCCAACTACAAGCGTGGTTTACCTCAGCTTATCACTGTTCCCAATAGGTCAACTTCAGGAAATATGAGTGCGAGTAGAGTCGTTGATAATAACGGGTGGGTAACGCGTACAACCGATTATAATGGCATATCAACTAATTACACCTATGATGACATAGGTCGTATTAAATCCGTAGATTTAACAAATGATGCGGCTAATGGCAACTGGTACGACACGTTATATACTTGGAACAACGATACCAACACCCGCACTGCGTCAACGTGTACATTAAATAATTCAAGGACAGCATGTGCAGGTAACGCTGTATTTAAAACCACAGAGTACTATGACAGCTTACTGCGACTGACAGAGATAAAAAGCCAAGACTTAGTCAATAGCTCAGCAGCAAATAGTACCCGTTATCAGCGTTTCGAATATAACTACTTGAATCAACCAACGTTCCAATCTTATGCAAGCGCAAATGTAAGTGAAAATAAAGGCACTACAACCGTCTATGATTCACTGGGTAGACAGCAAAGTGTAACAACAAGTGGATTGGGCACCGTTAATTACGCCTATTTATCTGGTAATCGTATAGAAGTAACGGATGCTAAAGACAACGTAACGACCACGACTTATCAAGCGTTTGGCTCACCAAGTTACTCACAAGCGGTGAAAATAGAATCTCCCGAAGATGTAACAACACAAATGGATGTTGATATATTTGGTTTAACACACTCAATAACGCAAACAGCGGCTAATCAACACGGAAATACCGTTAGTGTTACCGAGCATCGCTATTATGACAATACGAAGAAGCTATGTTTAACAACGCGCCCAGATGTTGGTAATACGATATATAAATACAATGCGTTGGGTGAACTTAGTTGGCATAAAGCCAGCGTTAATAACACCCAGTGTTCAACGACTAAACCTGTCGGGGCTACTAATTACACTTATGATAATTTAGGCGGCCTCAAATATGTTAATTACCCAGATAACTCAGGTGATGTTAGTTACGAGCGTGATAACAATGGCAATGTGCTTACCTTAACAGCAGGGGATGTTACCCATCGCTACACATATAATAATCAAAACTTATTAGAAGAAGAGCAGCTTTTTGTTGGTAATCAATTACCGTTAATGCTTAGTTATAAATACAATGCGTTACAGCAGCGTAAGCAATTAGGGTATCCAGATGGCACGATTGTTAACTTCAAGCCCAATGGCTTTGGCGAGCCAACTGAGGTTCAAACTTATAAAAACGGTGCAGTTGAACTAAGTTTTGCCAAAGACGCTAAATACTATGCAAATGGCATGCTTGACTCATTCACTTATGGCAATGGTGTAACGCATAAAACCACATTATATTCAGATAGTTTGTTACCTAAGCAGCTAAAAGATACCGGTCCCGCAGGCAGTAATCTACCGAGTACCGTTATGGCGTTGACGTATGATTACGACAACAACGCGAATATTACTTCAATCATTGATGGGCAAAACAGTGCACACAGCTCAACTTACCTCGGGTATGACGACCTTGACCGGTTAACCAGTACAACGGGTGGCACAGGTATAGGCTCAAGTACATTACGCTATGATGGTTTTGGTAATATCACTTATTATAAAAATAAGGGTAAAACACTTAACTATACGTATGACTACGCTAAAAATCGTTTATCAAAAGTAACCGGTGTTAGTGGGCGGTATGGGTCAATAGGGTATGATAGCCGTGGTAATATCACCAATAATGGGGCATATAGTTTAGATTTTAATGAAGCAAACCAACTTACCACTGCAAAAGGTAATAGTTACTTATACGATGGCCATAACCGCCGCGTAAAACAAACTGATGGCAATGGCACCAGTTATTCAATGTATAGCCAAGATGGTATGCTGCTATATAGAGAAAAAGGAAGCACCATAACAGGCAACGGTACTAACTATATTTACTTAGGTAAAAAACTGATTGCCAAGTACGGTGATGTAACGCCGCAAACCGTGAGTGAAAGCCGTCAGCACACGCGTCCATTTGGTGAATCGATAGAAGCACCCAAAGATGACGTAGGGTACACAGGGCATAAATTCGACACCGATTTAGGGTTGAGTTATATGCAGGCACGATACTATGATCCAGTTATCGGGCGGTTTTATTCTAATGATCCGGTGGATGCGTTGGGTCATATGGGGCGTGGTAACCCAGTTCATGGTTTTGGTCGATATACTTACGCAAACAATAACCCGTATAAATATACTGATCCGAATGGAGAGTTCCCATTTCTCCAAGTTGGAGCCGGTGTAATTGGATTTGCCATAGGTGCAATTTCAGAAGCAGTAACAAATGAAAATGCTTCTTTTGGTTCAGTAATGAAAGCCGGAGGAGTTGGCGCTGCGGTTGGTGTTGCTACTACGTTTGGTGGTGGCCTTTTAGGAACAATGGCTGTTGGTGCTGGGGCTAATGGACTCGGCGAAGTTGCAAACCAAGCGATGGATGGTGAGTTTAACACTGAGGATGTTATCGAAGCAGCGGCTATCGGGGCAGTTGGTGGAGCAGTTGCAAAGACAGCCGCAAAAGTTGCTGTCGCAGGTAGAGGGTTGCCTAATAACTCTGCTACACAGGCTTCTAATAATATGACGGGAGCTAATTCCCAACGTATATTGGCTGATTCAAAGACGTTGAGTACAACACCGGGTAATCGGGCAGTTGCTGAGGTCAAACTTGGCGGGGCATACGGAACAGGAGCTGCCGCAGAAGCAGCACATCAACAGACTCAGTGTAATGATGATTCTTGTTAAAGTTGAGAAATATGAAAATAGATGTTTCAGAGGGCAAATCAAAGAAAGCTAACAGATTGAGAGCAATGATTGGATATAGCAGCTTGATTATTGCTAGCTTAACTATTTACTTCTTGGGAAGTCTGGTCGTCGGCTTCTACGGTTTTGAACTTCAAACTCGTATACGAGACGTTGACCTGTCGAGCGCATCTTTAGTATTCATATCAATGTTACCAATTGTTGCTTTAGTAATTTGGGCAACTCTAGCAACTGTGCGTTGGATGTTTAAGATACTCAACATATAGAATATCGATCTTTTGAATCCAAAGCCTCGCACTCGCGGGGCTTTGTTTTGCACGCAATAAAAAACTAAGTAACCTCAGTTCTGCTTAAGCGATAACTAATGCGTTAAGCTCTACGTCAGTTAAATTAAGGTGTGGCTTATTTTCTTTCAAACAATAAGCCACCAATCCAGCCACTAAATTCAACATAAAGCCGTTCATACTCCGATGTCTCGAATGTTCAATGAAAGATATGTTCTTGAGTTGGTCATTAATTGTTTCGATTATAAAACGCTTTGAAAGCATCGCTCTATCCCATAATGACATCGCTTTTGCCTTCATATTTTTGCGAACCGTCGTGATCAGCTTTACCCCTTTATCGAGCAAATCCGCTTCTAAAGCCTTACTTAAATACCCTTTGTCACCGAAAAATAGGGTCAGGTCTTTCTTCTTGCCTTTTTGTTGCTTGCGGCTAATCTTTAGATATTAATTTATACAAATTGATAGGTGAAAAGATGGCAAGGCCTCTTCGATTAGAGTTTGCGGGTGCGTTATATCACATAACTTCGCGGGGCAATGAAAGAAAGCCTATCTATTTAGATGAATCAGATTTTGAGGATTTTTTAAAAATCCTAGGAGATGTATGTGAACGCTATAACTGGGTGATCCATTCATATTGCTTGATGACTAATCATTATCACTTGCTCGTTGAAACACCTGATGCCAATTTAAGTAAAGGGATGCGGCAATTAAATGGTGTATATACGCAATGGTTTAATAGAAAACAGCGACGTGTGGGGCATTTATTCCAAGGACGATATAAGGCAATTTTGGTTGATAAGGATGCATATTTATTAGAGCTAAACAGGTATATTGTTTTAAACCCAATTAGAGCGAAAATGGCCGATAGCCTATCGGAGTGGCCTTGGAGTAGCTGGAATTATGTAATGGGTCAAGAGCCGATTCCCCAATGGCTTGCGGTAGATAAAATGTTACTGCAATTTGCAAAGTATAAAACAATAGCCAGACGTAAGTTTGCGCAGTTAGTAGAGCAAGGAAAAGGGGTGGATCCTTGGGGAAATATTTCAAATCAGGTATTTTTAGGTACTGCTGAGTTTGTAAAGGAACATTTAGAATTACTTAAAGAGCAGGAAGGCGATTTATCGGAAATACCCCAAAAACAAAGGCGCAGAGCAGCGGTACCATTAACAGAATACGCTCAACGGTTTAATAATCGTGATGATGCCATAAGAGCTGCTTATGCATCCGGTGGGTACACGTTGAAAGAGGTTGGCGATTATTTTCAGCTGCATTATTCTCGAGTAAGTAGGATAGTGGCAAAAAGAAAGACCTGACCATTGCGGTTTTGAGCCCATCAAACTTTGTTTGACCAGAGTCGCAGAACCTCGTAAAACGGGTACTGCGACGATTCAATGTTGATATACTTTTGAAAGTAATAGATAGGTAATGTGTAGATTTGCTTGTTTAAAAATCAAATCTAACGCCAGCTTGTAATTGAGACATGTCTTTGCCGGAGCTAGTAGTAGGTTTGCGTTGTTCATCGTTACTTAAGTCTTCGTATGCTACCCAAGCCCTTAAAGCTTTACTCAAATAACGTATATATTCGATTTTAACGGAATCTACATCACCTGATATATCACAACTGTCTATAGCATAACGAGTATGGATTTTATTTTTACCGAATAGGTAACTGGCATATAAACCACTACTTGTTCTATCTTCAGAGCTACATGCGTTAATTGCATTCTTATTACCCTCTACATCAGCATCTTTCAATCGAACCGTTCCAGTACTACTTCCCCCATAAATATCGTAGGTGTTGGTTGCTTTATGTACAAAAGCTGACAGTGTCACAGCATCATTAACATCCCACCAACCACGCAGCCCATAAAGGTTACCTTTATTATCGCCTTGGTTATCTTTAGACCAAGCCGCTTGCACTTTATAAGGTCCAGACTTATATTCTCCACCTAATTGCATTTGATCAACAGAGCTTCCATCTTGCCCTTTAAATTGTAACCCTGCACCAAAGTTCCAATTACCTTGTTTATAAAAATACTGTAGTAAATCATCGTCTCGTACATTACCTTGTCGAATAGTATCTATACCATCTGAAAAATAAGCGCTTCTAACATAGGTATTCCATAATAAAGTTTGAGACCCGAAATAAACTTCACCAAAATCACCTTTCAAACCAACGTAGGCTTGACGAAGAGTCGGGCCATTATTTTGAGTTAAATCAACTGCATTCTCTTCTCTCAGGCCATATTCAACTCTCGTGACTGCTGTTAAATTGTCATCTATTTTGATACTCGCTTTAGCACCTATACGACTCAAAAAGTCGCGGCCATTAGCCCCATCATCAGATGTACCTGCGTCAATATTATCTACACCTAAACGTATAGAAGCATAAAAATCTATATCCTTGATACTTGGCTCAGCTGCTTTTACATTACTAGTAATAGTAAGAAAAGACGTTAGAATAACCCCTACAAAAAGTGGACTAAGTTCTGATTTCATATAAACCTCTAATTATTTTTGTTACTAAATTTGTTTTTATTCAGTTGCTTATTAAAATTTAATTTTTAAGCATTCAAAATTAAGTTTATTTTACTGATAATCTAAAGGTTCACTTCACAGTCTAAACTTACTCACTTCATTGTTAATCTGTCTTCCTAAGTCGTGTAATTTTTGAGCTTGTTCAGCAGCTAATTGGCTTGCTTCAAACATTTCATCACCGACCCCTCGGATTGTCTCAGTATTGCGACTGATTTCTAAGGTGACAGCTGATTGCTCTTCAGCGGCGGTGGCAATTTGTGCTGCCATGTCATTTATCACACTAACCGATTCTAATATTTTACCGAGACTTTGATTCGCTTTTTGAGCATCTTCAACACTTTGGTTGGCCATTCCTTTACCTTTATCAGTCGCATCTACCGCTTTTAGTGCTGCGCTTTGTAGTGACTCAATCATGCCTTGGATTTCTTGAGTCGAAGTATAAGTTCGTTGTGATAAAACCCTTACTTCATCGGCAACTACAGCAAAGCCACGCCCTTGCTCCCCAGCTCTTGCTGCTTCAATTGCTGCATTTAATGCCAGTAAATTTGTTTGCTCTGAAATACCGCTGATAGTAGATAAAATTGATGTTATTTCTTGCGCATGTTTATTCAAATCACGAATAATTTCGCTCGCTTTTTCGACCTCATCAGCTAGGATTTTTGTAGATTTTTGACTTTGCTCAACGCCAAAACGGCCTTGCTCTGTAACGCTTACGCAGTTTTGTGATGATTGTGCCGTTTGTTCTGCATTAGCAGCGATTTCTTTTGTTGCCGCAGCCATTTCAGTTACCGCAGTTGCAACCATATGAATTTCACTTTGATGACGCTGTAATCTATCGTTTTGCTTATTTGTTGCTGTAGATACATCACCAGCTTCACTTAGCAATATTGTTGATGCGTCACTCAGTCGACTTATAATGCCATGTAATTGTTCAACAAAACGGTTAAAGCTCGATGCAAGTTGGCCTATTTCATCGCCACTATTCACTTCTAACCTAACTGTCAAATCGCCATTACCATTAGCAATAGCATCTAAATTTTGAGTGATAGAACTTAAGTTTTTGAGCATGATTTTTAACAAAAATGAGATGATAAACAGTACAAATATTAACATTGCAGTGCTGATGATCACTTGAGTAATAAGCTGGCTTCGTACAGGTGCAAATAAAGTATCTTTGTCCATTACTAAAATAATTGACCAGCTGGAGTTAGGAATAGCCTGTGCAAAAATAAGTCGCTCGCGATTATCTAAGGTCATTTCTTCTAAAGTATGCTTAGTCACTAGCTTTTCTAACAACTGACCCGTAAAGCTTTTATCGAGAGCTGATGCTTTAGTACTTTGTTTTTTTGTATCAGGATGAGCAACAACTTGATCGCTTTTGTCAACAATGATGGCATATCCATCGCCAGGTACATCGAGAGCATTTATATATTTAGTTAATTGAGCTAAAGTTAAATTAGCGCCAACTGCACCAACTATCTCACCTTCCTTTCTCACTGGCTCTGAAAGAGTAACCACATATTCTTGGGTGCTTGCAGAAACAAAAGGAGCAGCTAAAAAACTACCATTTTCTTCTAATGCACCTTTGTACCAACTCCGTACTCTGGGATCATAATTTGGTGGATTAAGGTTAGGGTCGTTACGGTACATTTCTCCTTGTTCATTACCATAGTAAACAAGCGAAAAACCTAAACTTTCTTTTACTTGGTCAAGCAAAATATAAGGTTTTACTTCAGGATGGTCAGCAATAACTTTAGACAGTTTAATAACAGCCTGACGCCTGTCATACATCCAATCACCAACCCCATTTGTAAATACATCTGAGACTAAATTTATTTCTTCTCGTAATGCGGAATCTATATTTTTTTGTAATGCATTTAAGCTCTGTATTAGCATCGCTATAAAAAATATAAAAAAGCAAAAAAAAGTAATAATTAATATTTTTTTTCGAAGGGAATACTTATCCATAAAGCGTTAACCACCAATAAAAAGAGCATATGCTCAAGCTGAAATAATTTACTGTTTTCATCAATCAACAAATGAATATTAGTAAACATTAGAAATTACACCAGCATAGCGATGTAAAATTTATTTATGATTCCCGGCTAAGGGTTGTAGAGATTTCACAGTGGCAGCTAAGTTATCAGCAAACTTGGGATGTCATGTTTTGCATTTACTTATGCTTTAAGATGAAACGCTACTTAGCTACTAAGGTTAGAATTTGCGAGTGTTTTATGTCACATCAATTAGTCATAATTTAAATATGAGCCACCGTTTTTGTACCACCACTCTATAAAAATTACCCTATTACTTGTAACTTATACGAGTTTGGGTGATGGTTTTTTAATATCTCTCTGTTTTAATTTAACTTTTTATTGGCACGTTTTACGCAGGAGTATGGTTACTAGGGTTAATTAAGGAACGCACATGCAAGTTAAAACAATACAAGAAGTGTACGACTGGACTGTACTATTTCATACCCAAATGGCGGCAAATTTTTTTAGTCTCAGAGACGATTTAGCAGAGCATAACCAAATGCTGGCAGACTACTTTGTTAAGTACGAAAAAAAGTTGGCTGAGGATTTAGTTGGTTTTAAAGCCATCACGGAGATCAATACCTTAGATACTTATTGTTACGAGTACTTTGCTGAAAACTCTGAACTGATTAATTTTACAGATTTAAACCGTGATACGCGTGTTGATGAGCAAGCCATGCAAGGTTATATATCAGATCAGCATCAAAAGGTGATCAATCTTTATCAATACTTACTTAGTCGTGCAGAAACGCCAACAGGTAAAGAGAAACTATCTCAATTGCTGGAGCTTGAACATCAAGGATTAAAGCAAATGATGCAAAGTGCTAATCGCCATATGGATATGTAATAGAAGATCTAATTTGGGTAGCGCATGCTATCCAAATTCAGCCATGTCTGTAAATCACACAAAGTCGATTAAAAAGCCTACTTTCTTCAAATATTTTTGCTCTTGTTGTAAATCAGCATGAAGCAAGGTTTGTTCATTGAGCCAATCCGCTGGGAACTGCAATAGCATACTATTGCCTTTTACTGATACTGCTAACTCTTGATGTTGATCGTTAAGGCGTTTTTGATTTAATAATATAGCTAGTCTGAGTAATACAATTAATTGTAATATTTGAAAGTGCGGCACCGAGAGTAAAGTTGGAAATTCTTCTAAACGAATTTTTTTACGGTAAAACCGTATCATACAGCTTAATAATGTTTGCTGTTGTTGAGTAAATCCTGGCAGCTGACTATTTTCAACAACATAAGCACTATGTTTGTGTAAGCCTGATGAGTTAATACCTAAACCCACTTCGTGTAATTGCGCTGCCCACACTAATAATTGATGATTATCTAATGAGTCGAGCTGCCATTCTTTTTGTACTTGTAGGAATAACCAATCGGCAGTATTTGCAACACGTTGTGCATGTACTTTATCTATTGTGTTTCTTTCGCTTAAATTAGCTATGGTATTGGTGCGTATATCTTTAAGCGCTAACTTTTGCTGCATTTCATGCAGTAAACCTTCACGTAGTGAAAAGTCGCTGTAATCCATTTCGGTAATATTAAACAGCTGAAAAATCGCGAGTAAAATAGTTAAGCCACCGCAAATACTTACTTGACGCTCCGGGCTTAAACCTTCAATAAGTAAGTTATCGATAGTTTTAGCGGCTATAAACTGAGTTTTAAGTTCGAGCAATCGCTCCAGTGTGATATTTTTTTGTTCAGGGTCATTAGCGTTGATCATGGCTAATATTGATTTAATGGTGCCTGACGTCCCCACTACCGATTGCCAGCCTGCACTAATGTAATTGGCAAAAATAACCTCAAGTTCTTGCTCTGCTTTTATTTGTGCTTTGCTAAAGCGTTTATCATTAATAATACCATCGGCAAAAAATTGCTTGGTATAGCTTACGCAGCCCATATTGCGACTTGAGAGCAGCTTATGTTTAAAATGCTTGCCAATAATTAGCTCGGTACTACCGCCGCCAATATCAATAACTAAACGGTTTTCATCGTGATGAACATAATGAGCTACACCTTGATAGATTAAGCGCGCTTCTTCTTGACCTGAGATCACATCAATATGATAAGGAAAAACTCTATTTGCCTGAGTTAAAAATGAATTAATATTTTTAGCTCGTCGTAATGTATAAGTTGCAGCAATTTTTACATTGCTCGCAGGGAAGTCTTGTAGCGTAGTAGCAAACTGCTTTAATATCGTTAATGCTCTATCTATGGCAGTTTGACTTAATTGATTTTTGTCGTCTAAGCCATCGGCTAAGTAAACGCGTTGTTTTTCTTTGTGGAGAATTTGCAAAGAGCCATCCACTTCTCTTGCGACCACTAAATGAAAGCTGTTTGACCCTAAGTCAACCGCAGCTATTGAGGGATAATCATTCATTATTGTAATTACCTTCCCATTTTTTTAAGTGATCATAAATAGCTATTTGCGAACGTATTTTTTTACGATTTCCGCGTCTAACATAATGATTTTTCTGTTCGCTATCAATGATTCTCGCTTTGGTACGATCTTTAAATTGCAGTTCAAGTACGTCAACAATGAGTTGTTTTAGTTTTTCATCATAAATAGGCACGCCAACTTCAACTCGATGATCAAGATTACGTGTC
This sequence comes from Pseudoalteromonas sp. SG43-7, assembly GCF_014164295.1. Lineage (NCBI taxonomy): Bacteria > Pseudomonadati > Pseudomonadota > Gammaproteobacteria > Alteromonadales > Pseudoalteromonadaceae > Pseudoalteromonas > Pseudoalteromonas sp. SG43-7. The sequence continues at coordinate 28,735 of NZ_JACJEY010000015.1, read as the reverse complement.
ATCCAATCTGCAGATGAAATATAGACTTTTTCATCCCCATTATTACCAAAGATCATAACTCGCGGGTGCTCTAAAAAGCGATCGACGATACTAATTACCCGAATGTTGTCGCTAAAATTATTGAGTCCTGGCACTAAGGAACACATACCACGGACAATAATGCGAATTTTAACACCGCTACGAGCGGCCAAGTACAAACAATCAACCAGTTCTTTATCTACTAAGTTATTTATTTTTAATGTTATTTTACCGGTGTGACCATTTTCAACATGGGTTATTTCTTGGTGAATTAAACCAAGCAACAGCTGTCGAGCGTTCACTGGCGAAATCATCAAATGTTCGAACATAAACGGTTTATAACTGCTTTCAATAAACTTAAATACGCTATCACTTTCGTCACAAATACCTTGATGTTTAGTAAATAAACTAAAGTCTGTATAGATTTTGGCGGTTTTTTCGTGAAAATTACCAGTGCCAATGTGCGCGTACTTTACTATTTGACCTTTTTCACGACGATGAATAATACATAACTTACTGTGTACTTTGAGAGCTGGTATACCAAAAATAACTTTAATACCTGCGCCACTGAGTACTTTTGCCCACTCAATATTATTTTGTTCATCAAAGCGTGCTTTTAGCTCCACCATAACGGTGACTTTTTTGCCATTTTTTGCCGCGTTGATCAGTGATGAAATTAATCGAGATTTACTCGCAACACGATAAATGTTTACTTTAATTTGTGTTACTCGAGGGTCAAATGCTGCTTGGCGAACATATTCCAGTAGATGATTAAATGTATGATATGGATAATAAAGTAGAATATCTTGCTGACTAATTGCAGCAAACACACTGGCATGATTATTAAATGCTGTGCTTTGCAAAGCCGGTAATGATTTGTTTTCTAAATATTGCCGACCAACATTGGGAAAACCAATAAAGTCTCTAAAGTTACGATAGCGACCACCGGGGATCAACGCATCGTGATGAGTAACACCTAAGCGTTTTTTCATTACTTTGAGCATTGGCTCGGGCATCGCTTGGTCGTATACTAAGCGCACCGGCTCGGCATAAATACGCTGTTTTAGGCCCTTAGACATCTTATCTAAAATGCCTTCTTCTAGTTCGTCATCTAGGTTGTATTCTGCATCACGGGTCAGCTTGATTGCGTAGCCTTGGATCTCAGTAAAACTAAAAAAACTGCTAAATACGTCACTTAAAAAAAACAAAATAATGTCATCTAACATCACAATAGTTTTATGACGACGGGTTTTTTCGGGTGGTAAAATTACAAAGCGTGGTACGCGATCGGTAGGGACTTCTAACATCGCATAATGACTTTTGTCGTTAAACATTTCGACAAACAAGTACGTCATTGTATCGTTAATATGATCTGAGAAGTCTTTATTTTCATCCAGCATTATTGGCGATATATGCTGTAATACATTGTCGTGAAAAAATATTTTTAGCCAGTTAATATGAAATTCACTAAGCTGCTCGGGACGGTCAACATGAATGTTGTGGGTATTTAAATCATGGAGAATTTGCTGATGAATAACGTTAAATTTTTTACCAAGCTGCAAAACCTTTTGCTGAATTTGGGTCAGTAAAATTTCATCTTCATCAAAATTAGTATCTGGTAGTTTATTTAATAGAATGCGTCGTTTTACATCGGCAACCCGAACTCTGAAAAATTCATCTAAATTGTTTGAGAAGATCCCCAAAAAACGAATACGTTCAATAATCGGGTTATTTTTATCTTTAGCTTCTTGTAAAACGCGATCGTTAAAAGACAGCCAACTTAACTCTGGGGCAAAATAATTAATCGTTTGAGACACATCAGCGCAGGCGTTCATATTCTATTCCTTGGACAGCAACTGAACAAAATATAGAACACTTAGATGACATAAAAATGACAAACATGTCACTTTTATTACATGTTTGTCTTGCTATAGAAGATGGCTGTGAGGTGTGACTTAAGCGTCTTCAATATCAACAATTAAGTCGGATGTAATTGCTTCGAGTGCAGCAACAACTTCGTCTTTATTCATGCCCGTCGGCAAAGCAACGGTTGCAACGGCGCTGAAAATTGGTACACCCCAGTTTGGTGCGCTTTGCTGCTTAGAGTTTAAGTGAGTGATATTAGCCCCTTTGTGACGCAATACTCCTGCAAGTTCTTGAATAATACCTGGTCGGTCATTACCAGTTATCACAAAATTAAGCTGTTCAGCAGGTGTGTCTGGTAGTTCATGCGCGCCTGTTTCAATCCGTACTTCTAATTGTGGTAAGCCATGCAATGCATCTTGTAATTCTTGCAGATGCTCTGCTGGCACTGCTACTTCAATGATGCCAGCAAAGTGACCGGCTAAATGGCTTAAGTTACTGGTTAACCAGTTACCATTATGATTTAAAATTGCAGATGAGATGTCTTCTACAAGTCCCGGACGATCTTGTCCCAAAATAGTTATAACCAATTGCTTCATATAGATAATTCCTAAAGAGTGCCGTAATTAAATAATAAATGCCCAGGCATGAAATTATTGAATGATTAAAAAGAACCGGATTGAGTATTGACTCAGTCCCCAAATTTGTCCAATTTTTTTGCCAATAGTTCAATTTAAAAACAGTAAAATAGTGTGAGTTTACAGTCTGAATTATCTAAACTTTTGTTTATCAATAATAAAGCAATAAGTTGAAAGTTTTTCAAGTTATTGAATATAAACATTGTTTGTTTTGTTATGATGAATACCACAACAAAGTCTTAGCAATTATGACGTTTGTAACAATACTGTCATCTTGGTGAAATATAATCTATCCAACGTTAAGATTTATAGGTGTTTTGATGACTTCCAATCCGAATAAACCGTCTTTTAATACGGATAGAAGCCGTCTATTTAAAGATCGGTTTGCCAAATTTAGCATTACCGCTGGCGGTATTATGGTATTAATAGCTTTGCTATTGATATTCTTCTATTTATTGTATGTTGTGCAACCTATTTTTGAATCAGCGAAGGTAGAAACGCGCGATAGCTTTGCGCTTAGTAATGCTGAACAAATTGTTGGCCTAGGTGTTGAAGAGCAAACTGAAATTGCTTTTTTACTGAGCAAACAAGGTAAGGTTGATTATTACAGTGTTGAGAAAAAGGGCTTTGGTAAAAAGCTTGCTAGCTTGGTTGTGCCACTTGACAGCGAAGTGAGTAGTTTTGCAACCAGCGCGCCATTTCAAGGGCATTACGCATACGGACTAGAAAATGGTTCGGTGATGATAGTGTCACCTAAATTCTTAGTTACCTTTCCTAATAACGAACGTAAATTAACCCCGCGTTTGGGTTATCCACTTGGTGAAAAAACATTGCTGGTTGACGACAATGGTGCTGCCATTAAACAATTTGCATTTAGCCATTATGAAGATAAAACCGCTGTTGTTGCACAAACGGCTGATAAGCGTGTAATTTTTAGCAGTTTTGTTGCAGAAGAAAACATGTTCAGCGGTGAAGTTGAATGGGTTGTTGAACGCACTGAACTTGATGTTGAAGGGCGCGTAGACCAACTACTAATGTCGCCAGATACCACCCGTACTTTTGTGCGCTCAGCAAATCAAATTTATGTTTACGATACTCGCAATCCAAGCGAGGTTGAGCTGATCCAAATGCTTGCGGCGAATGAAGAAAATGCCAACTTGGTTTCGGCGCAATTATTAGCCGGTGCTAACTCGCTGATGCTAGCGAATGACAATGGTGAAGTTTCGCAGTGGTTTGAAATTAATACTGACGATGGCCGTGAATATCAGAAAATACGTGCGTTTGAAACCTCAAAGCAGCCTAAGCTAGATATATTCACTGAGTTTTATCGCCGTACGTTCTTTACCACCAGTTCTAATGGTGAGTTAGGCGTGTATTACACCACCAGTGAAGCAAAACTATGGCAAGGTAAAATCAGTGAAGGTCCGATTGAAAACTTTGCTATTGCACCACGCTCAAATGCGGCACTTATTCTAGCTGATGACAAATTAACCGTGGTTGAAATTCACAATGAACACCCTGAGGTGACTTGGTCAGCCTTGTGGCAAGAAGTGTGGTATGAGGGTTATCCAGAGCCGGGTTATATTTGGCAATCAACGTCTGCCGGTGATGACTTTGAAGCTAAGTTTTCTTTAGTGCCAATTTCATTTGGTACTATAAAAGCTGCTTTATATGCGATGCTATTTGCAGTGCCGATTGCGCTCTCTGCAGCAATTTACACCGCTTATTTTATGTCAGGTCCATTACGTAAAGTAGTCAAACCAACAGTTGAAATTATGGAAGCATTACCAACCGTAATTTTAGGATTTTTAGCAGGCTTATGGCTTGCGCCGTTGATAGAAGAGCATTTACCTGCGATTGTTGGCTTGCTGTTTATGCTGCCGCTGGGGATTTTAGCGACCGCATTTGCGTGGACTAAATTACCAGAAAGCTTTCGTCACCGAGTTCCTGAAGGGGCCCACTCAATCTTACTAATACCAGTATTGTTACTGATTGGTTGGTTAGCCTTTGCGATGAGCGGGGTGGTTGAGTTGTGGATGTTTGACGGTAATGTTCGCCAGTATTTGACTAACGAATTGGGTCTGACTTTCGATCAACGTAATTCACTGGTAGTCGGTATTGCGATGGGTTTTGCGGTTATTCCGACTATTTTCTCTATCGCAGAAGATGCTGTATTTAGTGTGCCTAAGCATTTATCAAACGGTTCATTGGCGCTAGGCGCAACACAATGGCAAACCTTGGTTAGTGTGGTGTTATTAACCGCCAGCCCTGGTATTTTCTCTGCTGTGATGATGGGCTTAGGCCGCGCCGTAGGTGAAACGATGATTGTACTAATGGCAACAGGTAATACGCCAATAATGGATTGGAGCATTTTCCAAGGTATGCGTACCTTAGCCGCTAATATCGCAGTAGAAATGCCAGAATCGGAAGTGGGTAGTTCACACTATCGGATCTTATTCTTAGCCGCTTTTGTATTGTTCATATTCACCTTTATTTTCAACACAATTGCTGAGTTTGTGCGTCAGCAGTTGCGTGATAAATACAGCTCGATGTAAGTGGGAGACACGACATGTTAAAGCAGTGGTTTAAGTCAGGTTCTCCTTGGATATGGATGACAGGTGGTGCAGTAAGTATCAGTTTGATTTCTGTCTTAGGGTTATTAGCAATGATTGCTTGGAAAGGGTTAAGCTTTTTCTGGCCATCACAAGTAGTGCAATTAGAGCTACAGGGCTCGGTTGCGCAGCAAACTGTAATTGGTGAAATATACGACCGTGAAATGGTGCCTAAATCGCGCCTTGAGGCAACCGGTGTTGATTTATCTGGTTATGATAAAGAGCAACTAGAGCGTTATTTAATTAAAACCGGTAACCGTGAATACGTTGATTTAGATTTTCGTTGGGTAATAGAAACTGACATAAAATCAAATACCATGCCTGCGGCTATAGCGGTGTTTGAACGCAGTAAAAACGGTAATTTTTATGGCTACGTCGAACAAGTAATAAAAGACGGCCAAGTGATCACCGATAATAAAACTGAAGTATAAGAAGAATTAGTTGAACTTGCCGTTGAGCTTAATGAGCAAGCGCTTGATTTGCAAAACGGTGACCTTGGGCATATTAAATATCAATTAGAGCGTTTACGTTTACAAGAGAAGTCGTATTTACTCGATGATGCACTGACCGATGAACGAGTGGCTGAGCTTGCGCAACAGCGTGCAGATCTAAGAGCCGAGTATGGCGTACTTGAAAAGCAATTGTTTGCACTGCGCAAACAAGCTAAGCGTGATCAGGTAACCGTAAAAGATATGCGCGGTGAAATTGTTACTTTGCCTTTATATCAGGTTTTGGATTTTTGGTTTCCTAATGACATGAGCTTTGTTGCAAAGCTAGGTCACTACTTTGTACAACTAGGTAAATTTGTTTCAGATGATCCGCGTGAAGCTAATACTGAAGGTGGTGTATTCCCGGCAATCTTTGGTACTGTTTTTATGGTAATGTTGATGGCTGTAATTGTAACGCCGTTTGGGGTTGTAGCAGCTATATACTTACATGAATATGCGGCTAAAAATGCGGTTACCAAGATGATCCGTATCGCGGTCATTAACTTGGCTGGTGTTCCTTCAATTGTTTACGGTGTATTCGGTTTAGGATTCTTTGTTTATGTATTAGGTGGCAGTTTGGATCAATTGTTTTATCCAGAAGCCTCACCTAGTCCAGTATTTGGTACTCCAGGGGTACTTTGGTCTGCTTTAACGCTTGCTATTTTAACGCTGCCTGTGGTGATTGTATCAACAGAAGAAGGCTTATCACGTATCCCAAGTACGGTTCGTCATGGCTCTTTAGCACTGGGCGCAACGCAAGCTGAAACGTTATGGCGTATTATCGTGCCAATGGCCAGTCCTGCGATTATGACCGGTTTAATATTAGCGGTGGCGCGTGCTGCTGGCGAAGTTGCACCATTGATGCTAGTGGGTGTGGTGAAAATGGCACCGACATTACCGCTCGATGGTAACTTCCCGTATTTTCATCTAGATCGAAAGTTCATGCATTTAGGTTTTCATATATACGACGTTGGCTTCCAAAGCCCAAATGTTGAAGCGGCACGTCCGCTAGTGTATGCCACCGCATTCTTATTGGTATCAGTAATTATTACACTGAATATCACCGCGATAGGCATACGTAACCATTTACGTGAAAAATTTAGATCGCTTGATCAATAATTAGTAAAGATTCTATAGGTAACAAACATGATTACAGTCGCTCCACAAGTAAACCAATCAAGCACGAGTTTGAAATTGGACTTAGACAATTTAAGCACCGAGCAAACGGCACTCGAGATCAAAAACTTAGATCTTTACTATGGTGAAAAACAAGCGCTTAGCTCAGTGAATATGAATATTCCAAAAGGCCAAGTAACCGCATTTATCGGACCATCAGGGTGTGGTAAATCTACGTTGTTGCGCTGTATTAACCGTATGAATGATCTGGTTGATATTTGCCGTATTGAAGGTGAAATTTTACTACACGGACAAAACATCTATGACAAAAAGGTAGATGTTGCAGCGCTGCGTCGTAATGTTGGTATGGTATTCCAGCGTCCGAACCCGTTTCCTAAATCAATCTACGAAAATGTGGTTTATGGCCTACGCTTACAAGGTATCAAAGAAAAACGTAAATTAGACGAGGTGGTTGAACAGTCACTGCGAGGCGCGGCACTGTGGGATGAAGTAAAAGATCGGCTTCACGATAGTGCATTTGGTTTGTCAGGTGGTCAGCAGCAACGTTTAGTGATTGCACGCTCTATCGCCATTGAGCCTGAAGTATTATTACTCGATGAGCCAACATCAGCATTGGATCCTATTTCAACACTGGTAATTGAAGAGCTTATCAACGATTTAAAAAATAAGTTTACCGTTGTTATCGTAACCCACAACATGCAACAAGCAGCGCGGGTTTCTGATCAAACGGCCTTTATGTACATGGGTGAATTAATAGAGTACTCAGATACCAATACGTTATTTACTACCCCAACGAAAAAGAAAACGGAAGATTATATCACCGGTCGTTACGGCTAGGCTGAGTCAAACTGTTTTTGGGTGACGTTAGCGATTTTGATAAGAAGGTAAACAATGGAACACAATATTAATAAGCATATTTCTGGCCGCTTTAACCAAGAGCTAGAAAACGTTCGCAACCATGTATTAAGCATGGGTGGCTTAGTTGAGCAGCAACTTAATAGCGCGCTTGATGCGGTAAGTAATGGCGATGCTGAGTTAGCGCGTAAAGTGCGTGAAAACGACTATAAAGTAAACGCCATGGAAGTAAATATTGATGAGGAATGTACCCGTATCATTGCTCGTCGTCAGCCAGCTGCAAGTGATTTACGCTTAGTAGTCGCGATTGCTAAAACCATTGCCGATTTAGAGCGTATTGGCGATGAAGCTGAGCGTATTGCTAAAGTTGCGCTAGATTCATTTACTAAAGATCAGCAAGATTTATTAGTTAACATCGAAAATATGGGTCGCCAAGTTTCAAAAATGCTGCATGATGTACTCGATGCTTTTGCACGTATGGATGTACAAAAAGCATTTGAAGTACATAAAGAAGATGCCAAGGTTGACCGTGAGTATGAAGCAATTACTCGTCAAATTATGACCTATATGATGGAAGATCCACGTTCAATTCCAAAAATTATGGATTTAGTTTGGTCGGTACGTTCATTGGAACGAATTGGCGACCGTTGTCAAAACATCTCTGAATACATTATTTACTTTGTTAATGGCAAAGATATTCGTCATACATCTCAAGAGGATATAGAAAAATCGTTATAGATTTTTTGATACCGTCTTGTTTTATTAAAGCGGCCAATGGTCGCTTTTCATGTTTTCGTTATAATTATAATGCTGTAGCGGCAGCTGTGATGTAATAAAAGCATTCACAATCGCGGTGAATGCTGTAAAATTCACGCCGCAAAGCATACTAATTTGATTTAAGGGTCAGTTATGCCTACAAACGCATTTTTAGGGGTATTCGCAAAATCTCCTATAAAGCCAATGGAAGATCACATCAAGAAGGTACATCAAGCAAGTAAAGCTTTGATCCCTTTTTTCAATCATGTATTTAAAGAAGAGTGGCAACAAGCAGAAGAGATTCGCTTGAACATTCGTACTTTAGAACGTGAAGCCGACGACATGAAAAGAAATATACGTTTACAGTTACCGCGCGGTTTATTTATGCCGGTAGAGCGTACAGATCTGCTTGAACTCGTCACCCAGCAAGATAAAATTGCTAATAAAGCAAAAGACATTGCTGGTCGTGTAATTGGTCGTGAGATGACCATTCCAAAAGAAATTCAAGTTAACTTTTTAGCCTATGTAACTCGCTGTGTTGATGCAACTAAACAAGCATCAAACGCAATCAATGAGTTAGATGAGTTACTAGAAACTGGTTTTAAAGGTCGTGAAGTGACCTTAGTAGAAAAAATGCTCGTTGAATTGGATGCAATTGAACAAGACACGGATGATATGCAAATCATAATACGTCGCCAATTACGTGACGTCGAAGATGAACTCAATCCTGTAGATGTAATGTTTTTATATAAAATCATCGAATGGGTCGGCGAGCTTGCGGATATCGCAGAACGCGTTGGTTCGCGTCTTGAGCTGATGTTAGCTCGGTAATTTACACTCAGTTCAATAACGAAAGATTAGGGTTACACAATGGATATCATTGCATCTTATGGCACGGTATTAATTTTAATTGCCGCAGCAGTCGGTTTTTTTATGGCTTATGGTATTGGCGCGAATGACGTTGCTAATGCGATGGGCACATCGGTAGGTTCAAAAGCATTAACTATTAAACAAGCTATTTTTATAGCGATGATTTTTGAATTTGCAGGCGCCTACTTAGCTGGCGGCGAAGTAACATCGACAATTCGTAAAGGCATTATCGATTCTACGCCGTTTTTAGACCTGCCAGAACTTATGGTATTAGGGATGATCTCGGCATTATTTGCAGCGGGTAGTTGGTTGCTAATAGCTTCATTCTTAGGTTGGCCGGTATCAACCACGCATTCAATTATTGGCGCTATCATCGGATTTGCCTTAGTTGCAGTTGGCAGCGAAGCGATTCAATGGGACAAAGTTGCAGGTATTGTGGGGAGTTGGATTGTTACCCCGGCGATTTCAGGGTTTATTGCCTACTTAATATTTATGAGTGCGCAAAAGTTAATTTTTGACACCGAGGCACCACTTAATAATGCCAAACGCTATGTGCCTATTTACATGGGTTTAGCCGGTTTTATCATGTCTTTAGTAACCATCAAGAAAGGTTTAAAGCACATTGGTATTAATTTAGGTGCTGTTGAAGGTTATGCATTAGCAATCGGTATTGCTGTTATTGTTGGTATTATTGGTAAAATCGTTATTTCTCGGTTAAAGATTGATCCAAAAGCCGATAAGAAAATGCAATTTAATAACGTTGAGAAAGTATTTGCTATCTTAATGGTATTAACCGCATGTTGTATGGCATTTGCTCATGGTTCTAATGACGTGGCTAACGCGATTGGTCCGTTGGCTGCAGTTGTAAACATTGTTGAAAATAACGGTGAGATAGCTAAGCAAGCGACAATCGCATGGTGGATTTTACCACTAGGTGGTTTCGGTATTGTTGCAGGCCTTGCAATTTTAGGCAAAAAAGTAATTAAAACGATTGGTGAAGGCATTACGCATTTAACACCAAGTCGTGGTTTTGCTGCTGAATTAGCTGCTGCTTCTACAGTTGTAATTGCATCGGGAACAGGCTTACCAATTTCTACTACACAAACCTTAGTTGGCGCGGTATTAGGGGTAGGTATGGCACGTGGAATTGCTGCACTTAATATGGGTGTGATCAGAAACATTGTAGTTTCTTGGGTAATTACATTGCCAGTTGGCGCTGCCCTTGCTATTGTTATTTTCTACATACTGAGAACTGCCTTTGGAGTTTAAATCCAGCAGTCTTTAAGTATTACAGACTTTTAGCTTGAAAAGATCTCAACGCCCTTGGTGTTGGGGTCTTTTTATTTGTGGGTACAAAAAGTATGACGAACTTACCAAGTATTAAACAGCTGCAGTATTTATTGGCAGTTCATCAGCATCAACATTTTGGCCGCGCCGCAAGTGCGTGTTTTATTGGTCAATCAACACTCAGCAGTGCAATTCAAACCCTTGAAGAAACACTCGGTTGCCAACTCATAGAGCGTGAAAATCGTAGTTTGATGTTCACAGCTATCGGCGAAGAGGTAGTAGAGCGGGCACGCAAAATTATTGACGATACGCTAAGTGTTAGAGAGCTGACTAAAAGCCATTTAACACCGCTAAGCGGTACGCTCACACTTGGAGTTATTCCAACGATTGCTAGTTTTATTGCGGCACCTCTCTACCACCTTTGTCAGCAACAGTTTGCTGATTTAGAGTTGGTACTGGTTGAAGACACCAGTGATAGCTTGTTAGATAAACTCGAACATGGCCATATCGATATGGCGCTGTTGGCACTACCTTACGATACTGATAAATTTCATACTCAAGTACTCGCGCAAGATCACTTTTGCTTAGTACATCATAAAGACTATTTACCTGCTAAGAATATAGAAGATTTTAACTTGTTACCGGAAGCCAGCGTGTTCTTATTAGAGCGAGAGCATTGTATGACAGGGCACGCATTAAGTGCTTGTCATTTAAATCGTTCAAGCTGTATCAATCCGTTTGAAGCGGCGAGCTTACACACCTTACTTAGCATGGTTGAGCACCAGTTCGGTGTGACTTTCTTACCGCAAATGGCGATTAACGCGGGTATTTTAGCGAACAAAAATATGCTTGCCACTCCTTCACAAAGTGACGCTTACCGCGATATTGGCATTCTGTGGCGCAAAACAACCGGTCGTATTCGAGATTTTCGTTTATTTAGCCAAATGCTAGAAAGCTTTTTAAAGCAACAATGCCGTTTAATGGCGGATGAATAGCTCATTTAGGTGAGCTTTTTTATTTATTTTCATTTATTTTTATCTTTTCCAAACTATCTGCTTCACTCTATCGACTAACCTCATAAGTAAAATAACTAAGCATCGAGAATCGTGTTTTTTCAATCAATAGAAACATTAATCGCCAAAGCACAACAAGGAAATAAGCGCGCCTGGCTTAAGCTGGTTAAGCAGCATGAAAGCCAAGTTTATAACTATTGTTTGCGGATGCTAAGTAACCCAGATGATGCCATGGACTTAATGCAAGAGGTGTTTATTTCGGTGTATAAAAGTCTGCCGAACTTTCGTGGTGAGTCGAGTTTTAATACTTGGGTATTTCAAATTGTGCATCGGCGTAGCGTTGAATACTACCGCCGTCGCAAGCATTATCAGAGCTTAGATGATGTGCCAGAACAGGCCTGTGAACACAGTGAATTAGAAGGCAATCGTGTAGCACAGGCCCAGCATCAGCAATTAAAAAGTATGTTGAATAAGTTACCGTGGGAGCAGCGTTTAGTGGTGGAGTTGAAATTTTTCCAGCATTGCACCTTTGAAGAGATTGCTGAGCAATTAGATATTTCAACTAATACTGCTAAGTCGCGGTTATACAGTGCATTAGGAAAATTAAAAGTTCATTTGGAGGCCGTAGATGGCTAGTTTAGAGTCGCTTTTTGAGCAATGGTTAGATGGTAAAGTTTTGAGCGATAAACAATTGCAGCAGCTCGAAAATGATCCCGAATATGCAGCGTTGATGAGCCAAGCGCAAGTATGGCAACAACATAGCCGTGACTATAAGGCTGTACCTGTACCAATCTGGGATCGCCAATCAACAATATCGCAGTTCTCCGCTGTGCGTGTGTTTAGCGTCGCTGGAACGTGGGCTGTTGCAGCATCAGTATTGGTTTGTTCGTTAATCTTTTTAGTTATACCGCAATCAGATACGCAGGGGTTACTTGCACAAGTAACGAAACAAACACATTTATTGCAGTCTCAACAAAAGCAAATTGACCAAATGCAAAAAATTATTACTGCGCAAAATCAATTGCAGCAACAGCAGATGTATCAATTAGCAAAAGAGGCCATTGCAACAGGACGAGTTGAACGCCAAGAAGATATTGCCAGTTTAATCACTTACATCAAAACCCAGCGAGCTCAAGATCAAGCGTATCTACGGATGCAATTAAATGATTTAGCCGAACAAGTACAAGAGCAGCCAACAGCCGCGATTGCGAAAAATTAGGAGTATAGAGCATGAATAAAAAACTTATCAGCAGCGCCATAATGGCCATACTTGGGTGTTTAAGTGCTAATGTATCTGCGCAAGCCCCAGCGGAGTTGGCATCAATACAGCGTGAAGTAGCAATAATGGAAAACATTTTAAGCAGCGCGTTAAAGCAAGATACCAATAAAAGGATCCGTGCGATTCAAGCCAACTATTTTGTTAAGCAGGGAGTGGTATTTGAGCTGGACGTAAGAGGCTCTAGCCGCTGGCAGACTATTTTTAGTAACGCACCTAATGCGCCGTTACCACCACTGCCTGAAATTGATTTTGCTAATATGGATATTGAAATTATCAGTGATCAAGTAGAGTTTATTACCGAAGATGTTGTTGAATCATCACGAGAAGCTTATCAACAAGCGATGGAACTAATGCGTGAAGGCGCAGAACAAGTGCGCGAAATTGCAGAGCAAGAGCGTGATGTGGGCCGAAAGTTGCGGGATTTAGAGCGTGAAAAGCGCGATTTAGAGTTTGCCAGCCGCCATGATAATAGCGCCGAAGAGAAACAGCTTGAACAACGCAAAAAAGCGTTAGAAAAAGATATCGCGAAGCTGGAAAAACAACAAACTACACTCACTAAACAGCAGCAACAGCTACGCCAAAATATCAATGCAAAGCATGCCGAGCGTGAGCAACAACAAGCCGCAGAGCAACAACAGTTACTGGAGCAAGTAAGCACAAGTATCAGTCTTACGTTATGTGATTACGGTAGTGGTTTACGTAGTCTGCCAAACGACGAGCATGTGAGTTTTGTTCTTAAAGGGCTCGGCGATAAAAATACGAGTTTAATAAAAGTATTTAATAAATCAGATATTAAAAAGTGTGTCGCCGGCGATATCAAAGCCAGCGTACTGACTAAAAAAGCTATTAGCTACCAATTTTAATTAGCCGAGCTGATATTAACTGAGCTCAATTAATAACTTATCCCTGACCAACAAGCAGCCGTGTTACAAAGGCTGCTTTTCGTTATGCCCTTCATATTCAAACTGTTTATTGAATGGCGTAATATCTGGTAAAAATAACAAATAAACCCACACCACTAAGTTAAAGTAGGGGATCAAACCTAAGCAGGTAAAAGTTACAACCGGGTAACCTTTGATACTGGCATATCGATAGCATTGGTAAGTTATCCCTAAGTTTACCGCTAATAGTAACACTATTAATTGCATCATAATTCACTCCATAAATTGACAATGATACTAATAACAACATGTTAGTTTGTGAGTGGCATGTTGCTATGATTTAACGATGTCATGTGAAATTTCGATTATCATCATAATCACAAGACATTTATCGCCCGATGAGCAAAGTATAGATGAGTTATCACAAGATGGAAGTAAAAAAATGCGTAGATTTGTATGAAAAGTTCGCTATTTTAGCTAGGTGGTTGTTCGTAAAAAGTTTTGTTTTGATAAATTTTTTGTAACTGATGTTTGATTTTTTCTACGGGCACCGGGCGTGAAATAAAGTAGCCTTGGCCATAATCAACACCTATTTCTTTTAGTGCTAAAAAGATCTCTTCATTTTCAACATATTCAGCAACTGAACGCTTATTGAGCGAGCGACTAATATCATTTATTGCTTTAACTAACGCCAAGTCGATTGGATCATTGAGCATATCGCGAACAAACGAACCGTCTATTTTTACATGTTGAGCTGGCAGCTGTTTAAGATAATTAAAGGTGCTAAAGCCAGTGCCAAAGTCATCAATTGAAAAATGACAGCCCAAGCGATTGAGCTTTTCGATCATCGCACGAGTGGCAGTTAAATTATTGATACTGGCGGACTCGGTGATCTCAAAAATAACCCGAGTAGGGCTGACATCGCACTTTTCAAGGGTCGATTCGATATGCGGTAATAGGCGTTCATCTAAAAACGATTGCGCAGATAGGTTTATTGCAACTTGATTTAGTTCAGGGTTAGCGGCAATGGCAGAAATTGCATTGCTGATCACACATTGATCCATTAAGTAAGTGTCGTTCAATAATTCAAGTGACGGAATAAATTGGTTTGGATAAACCAGTTCACCGTCGAGTTTTAAGCGTAACAGTGCTTCAAAATAAGCGACACCACCATGTTTAAAGTCCCAAATCGGCTGGTAATGCAATTCAATTTGGTTTTGTTGCAATGCTTGGCGAATGCTGTGTCCCCACTCTAATCCAGCTTGCAAGGTGTTATGGCTGGCATCTTCTTTAGAGTAACAATGAACCAAATTACGGCCTAAGCTTTTAGCAACGTACAAGGCAATATCAGCTTGTTTTAAGCATTCACTCGGATCATGGTTCGCTGCTGTTATTTGCGTTAAGCCAATTGAGCAGCTAATTGAATAAACTTGTTCTTCAGATTTAAACTGGTGACCTTCAATAGCCATACAAATACTTTCAGCTATCAAGTGTGCATCAAGCAGATTCATATTATTTAAGATCACCGCAAATTCATCACCACCAATGCGACACACTAAGTGTTCATCACTGATATTGGCGTTAAATAGTTGCGCAACTTCTTTAAGAACTATATCGCCTTGTTGATGACCTTTACTGTCATTAATTATTTTAAAATGATCGAGGTCAATATAAATTAAAGCGTGTTCTATGTCGCCATTAGTGCGTTGCGGCTGGCAAATTCGATTGAGTTGTTGATCAAAATAATAGCGGTTATGTAAGCCGGTTAAGGTGTCATGAAGCGCTAAATGGCGCAGCTGTAATTCAGCTTGTTTGCGCTCATGAATATTATCTATTGTGGCGGTGATCGTGGCAGCATTACTGCTGTTTTTGATTAGTTGTAAGCGGCACTCAACCCAAATAGCTTGACCATCTTTATGAATAATTTGCACTTCAACCTGCTGTTGCAAGGCACCGCCATGCAAAATACTGCTAATTGTTTGCAGTAGTTTATCTTTGCAATCATTGATACAAAAGTCAGAGAGTGCTTTGCTCAAGGTTTGTTTTATGCCAAACCCACTGAGTGCTTCCCACGCAGGGTTGATAAAACGAATGCGGCCTTGTTGATCAAATTCAAGCACCACAGTATTAAGATGTAATAGTATCCGCTGATGGGCTGAAAATAGCTCCTTATAGCGGCTTTGACTTTGACTTAGCTGTTCTACTTTTTGTGCAAACTCTGCATAACTGACCATAAAATCTTCACGGCGCGCAGCATGGTCGCATACTTTACTTAACAAGGTTTGTTCATACGGTGCACGAATAAAATCAGTAACCCCTGAAAGCAATAGTT
This sequence comes from Pseudoalteromonas sp. SG43-7, assembly GCF_014164295.1. Taxonomy (NCBI): domain Bacteria; kingdom Pseudomonadati; phylum Pseudomonadota; class Gammaproteobacteria; order Alteromonadales; family Pseudoalteromonadaceae; genus Pseudoalteromonas; species Pseudoalteromonas sp. SG43-7. Next base: position 12,706 of record NZ_JACJEY010000015.1, on the reverse strand, counting down.
GTTCAGCATGATCGGCATCTTTTGTATCAATAATAGTTACAATGGCTTGTTTTGGGTTGTGTTGTAAAATCTCTTCAACTAATTGACTGGCAGCTCCTGCGTGTGCTGCGGTTGCATCAAGTAACACAATGGCAAACTTTTGCTGCAAATAGATTGATAATGCTTGTTTATTACTAGAAACATGGGTGCAGGCAAAGTTTAGCTGTAGTTGTTGCGTTATTTCGGCGGCTTTACTACTGTCGGTTTCGAGCAGCAACAAATCTAAGCGACTGCTTTTTTCTAAATGCGTTGATAATACATTTGCCAGTACCTGTGGCAGCATATCTTGGCGTTCAAATGGTAATACCGCATCTATGCCATAACTGCGTGCTGTCGTTTCGGCTATTCGCTCACAATAGATAGGCGGAGTAAGCACAATTGGTGTGTTTTTTGGGGTTTTTAATAACCCTGAACGGATCATCCGAGAAAATCGCCAGCCATCGATTTTACCAACATTTAGACCGGTAATAATGACATCGACCGCTTGAGATTTAAGAATTTCGAGGGCTTGTTGGCTATCGGCCACTTCAAGGAAAGTAAATACATTGAGCCGATTTAAGGTTGACTTAACAGCCTGACGCTCAGCGACACTGGCGTTTAAGATCAGCAAAGTTAGCTGCTTAGCCATTTATGTCACACCTCTTATCAACCTAGCTCTAATCAAGTTGAGTAGAATAATGCCATTTGTCTCGAACCACAAGAGAACATTCCATTGTATTTTAATTAAAGCCGTTGGTTGAGCTAATAGCACGATACAGTTAAACTTGGCGCGACTTTTTTGATCTGGATATATCCTATGCGCGTGGCTGATTTTAGCTTTGACTTACCTGATGAATTAATTGCTCGTTTTCCTAAACAGGATCGAACCAGCAGTCGCTTATTAACCTTAGATGGCCCAAGTGGCGCTGTAGAACATAAAATATTTAGCGATATTCTTGATTTAGTAAATGAAAATGACTTGTTGGTATTTAATAATACCAAAGTGATCCCTGCTCGTATGTATGGCCAAAAAGCATCTGGCGGTAAACTTGAAGTGCTGGTAGAGCGCGTGCTTGATGAGCATCGCGTGCTGGCTCATGTACGCGCCAGTAAATCACCAAAACCAGGTACAGAACTTATTCTCGAAGGTAAAGCGCAGGCGACTATGGTGGGTCGTCATGGCGAATTGTTTGAACTAGAGTTTACAGGTGAGCAAAACGTTCTGGAAATTTTAAACGATATTGGTCATATGCCACTGCCGCCTTATATTGACCGTCCAGATACTGACGAAGACCGCAAACGCTATCAAACAGTTTACGGTGAAAAACCTGGCGCGGTTGCAGCGCCAACTGCCGGTCTACATTTTGACGATACGCTCATGGCTGCATTAAAAGCCAAGGGTGTAAACATGGCATTTGTTACTCTGCATGTTGGCGCTGGCACATTCCAGCCGGTGCGCGTAGACTCGGTTAATGATCATATAATGCACTCCGAATACATTGAAGTGCCTGATGATGTTGTTGCAGCAGTCGCTGCAACCAAAGCTAACGGCGGCAGAGTGATTGCGGTAGGCACAACTTCGGTACGTTCATTGGAATCAGCAGCTAAGATACATGGCGGCCAATTAGCCAGTTACTTTGGTGACACCGATATTTTTATTTACCCAGGTTATCAATTTAACGTAGTTGATGCCATGGTCACTAATTTTCACTTGTCAGAATCGACATTGATCATGTTGGTTAGTGCATTTGCTGGGCAAGATAATATTATGAGTGCATACCAAACTGCAATTGCACAAAAATACCGCTTTTTTAGCTACGGCGATGCGATGTTTTTAACCCGTAAATAGTTTTTTCTATAAAAGCACTTAAAGCCCAGCCTAGCGTTGGGCTTTTTAGTTTTGATTTTTGCACTTTTAATTTCAGCTTTGAGCCCAATTAATAGTAATGGTTTTACAAAAAGGGTAGAATCGAGCGGTTAAATTATAGCTTGTTGGACTGTTTTTCTGACATTTGAGGATGATATGAAGTTTGAATTAGACCGTACAGACGGTAAAGCCCGCCGCGGCCGCTTGATTTTTGATAGAGGCGTAGTCGAAACGCCAGCATTTATGCCAGTAGGTACTTACGGTACTGTCAAAGGTATGACCCCAGATGAAGTCAAAGACACTGGTGCGCATATTTGCCTAGGTAACACCTTCCATTTAATGCTTCGCCCTGGTACTGAAATCATCAAGCAGCATGGTGGATTACATGGTTTTATGAATTGGGATAAACCAATTTTAACCGACTCAGGCGGTTTTCAAGTGTTTAGCTTAGGCGCAATGCGTAAAATTACCGAAGAAGGTGTATTGTTTAGCTCGCCTGTTAACGGTGAAAAAATTATGCTTTCACCAGAAAAAGCCATGCAAGTGCAGCGTGATTTAGGTTCAGACATCGTAATGATTTTTGACGAATGTACGCCTTATCCTGCCACCGAAAAAGAAGCTAAAGATTCAATGGAGTTATCACTTCGTTGGGCTAAGCGTTCAAAAGAAGGTCACGGTGACAATCCATCAGCTTTATTTGGTATTATCCAAGGTGGTATGTACCCGGAGTTGCGTGCTCAGTCACAACAAGGTCTTGAAGAAATTGGTTTTGATGGCTACGCACTCGGTGGTTTATCGGTCGGTGAGCCAAAAAATGAGATGATTAACATTCTTGATCACTGTGCTTATAAAATGCCAGAGAACAAACCCCGTTACCTTATGGGTGTAGGTAAACCTGAAGACTTAGTTGAAGCCGTTCGTCGCGGTATCGATATGTTTGACTGTGTAATGCCAACTCGTAATGCGCGTAATGGACATTTATTTATAACTGGTGGCATTGTGAAAATTCGTAATGCTGTGCACAAAACAGATACCGGCCCACTTGATCCTGAGTGTGATTGCCATACTTGTAAGAATTATTCGCGCGCGTACCTACATCATCTTGATAAATGTAACGAAATTTTAGGTGCACGACTAAACACAATTCATAACTTACGTTACTATCAGCGCGTTATGGAAGGTTTACGTAATGCGATCGGTGACGGTAAGTTAGATGAATTCGTAAATGATTTTTATGCACGCCGCGGCCAAGAAGTGCCAGAGCTTGCAGATACCACAAATTAAATTTAAAAATTAAAGAGGAAGTGTTATGAGTTTATTTATTTCAAACGCCCACGCAAGTGCGGCAGGTGCAGCGCCAGCCGGTGGTGGTTATGAGATGTTGATCATGCTAGCTATCTTTGGCTTAGTATTTTACTTCTTGATTTACCGTCCACAAGCTAAGCGTGTAAAAGAGCATAAAGCGCTGATGAATGCGATGGCAAAAGGCGACGAAGTTCTTACTCAAGGTGGTTTAGTGGGTAAAATCGCTAAAATCTCTGAAGATAAAGATTTCATCGTTATTTCACTTAACGATCAAGCTGAAGTAACTGTACAAAAATCAGCAGTGTCAGCAGTATTGCCTAAAGGCACAATGAAGTCGCTATAATAATAAGGACGCCCACGTGTTAAACAAGTTTCCATTATGGAAGTATTTACTTGTTCTAGCTGTGATTGCGGTAGGTCTTTTATATGCCTCTCCTAATTTGTATGGTCGTGATCCGGCCATACAAATTTCAGGTACTAAAGGAACTGATGCAGATCTAGCTGTAGTAGACAAAGTAAATGCGACCCTCAAAGAGCACAATGTTACCGTAAAATCAGTTAAGTTCGAAAACGGTCAAGTGTTGATCCGCTTTAAAAATGTTGAAGAGCAGCTTAAAGCGCAAGATTTATTGCGTGATTCATTGAGCGACGATTACATCTCAGCCATTAACATGGCCCCGGCGCAACCTCATTGGTTAAAAGCCCTTGGCGGCAATCCAATGAAATTGGGCTTGGATTTAAGTGGCGGTGTTCACTTTACGATGGAAATTGACATGGTGACAGCGGTTGATAACGCGCTGGAGCAAATGGATCAAGACTATAAAAGTGATTTACGTGAAGAAAAACTACGCTATCGCACGGTACGTCGTGTAGCTGGTACTGAACGTATTCGTGTGGAGATGCGCAGCGCAGAAGATAAAGATGCGGCAGAGCGTTTTTTACAGTCACGCTATCCATTACATAACTACATTGATGATAGCTCTAACGATAACGCGTTTTATGCCACCATCAGCGAGCAAAAACTCAAAGAAATTCGTGACTATGCTATCAAGCAAAACGAAACCATTATCCGTAACCGTATTAACCAAATCGGTGTTGCTGAGCCTAACGTACAACGTCAAGGTGCAGAGCGCATTATTGTGCAGTTACCTGGTGTGCAAGATACTGCGCGTGCGAAAGAGATTTTGGGTGCTACAGCAACGCTTGAGTTTCGTGAAGTAGACGAAAATGCCGATCCAACGGCAGCAGCGCAAGGGCGTATTCCGCCTGGTACTGAAATGATCATGAGCCGTGATGGCTACCCAGTGGTACTTAAAAAACGCATTATTCTCGAAGGTAGTCACATTACTGGTGCGCAATCGGGTGCCGATGAATACCAACGTCCGCAAGTAAGTATTAGCCTTGATAGCAAAGGCGGCGCGAAAATGAATGCTTTCACTAAGCGTGCTATTGGCAAGCGTATGGCGACGGTATTTATAGAGTATAAGCCCTCTGGTAAAACAGACGAAAACGGTAAAGCGCTACCACCAATTAAGGTGGAAGAAGTGATCAACGTGGCAACTATACAAGCGCGTCTTGATCGTTCGTTTCGCATCACCGGCATTGATAACCCTGCAGAAGCACATAACTTAAGTTTATTACTACGTGCGGGAGCACTTGTTGCGCCAATTCAAATTGTTGAAGAGCGCACGGTAGGGCCAAGCTTAGGTCAAGAAAATATCGAAGCAGGTATGACGGCGGTTGCTTTAGGCTTCCTGTTTGTACTGATCTTTATGTTAGTTTATTACAAAGGTTTTGGCTTAGTCGCTAATATTGCCTTAGCAGCTAACTTAGTATTGATTGTGGGTGTTATGTCGTTGATCCCAGGCGCTGCACTAACACTGCCAGGTATTGCTGGTATCGTACTAACGGTAGGTATGGCAGTTGATGCCAACGTACTAATATTTGAGCGTATTCGCGAAGAGCTGGCCGATGGACGTAGTCCGCAACAGGCTGTTCATCATGGCTATGATAGTGCTTTTAGTACGATTTTTGATGCCAATATTACCACCTTAATTGCTGCGATTATCTTGTTCGCAGTGGGTACAGGCCCAATTGCTGGTTTCGCAGTGACACTTGCGATAGGTATTATCACCTCAATGTTTACAGCCATTGTTGGTACCCGTGCGGTAATCAACTTATGTATTGGTGGTAAGCGCATTGATAAGCTGTCAATTTAAGGAGCAGATATGCAAATTTTAAAATTAGGCGGCAGAACTTTAGGGTTTATGTCGCTGCGCAAAGTTGCTATGAGCATCTCAACGCTACTTATTTTGGCATCGTTCGCATCGTTCTTCGTTAAAGGTTTAAACTTTGGCTTAGATTTTACGGGCGGTACTGCTGTAGAAGTCGGTTTTGCACAACCAGCAGACTTAAAGAAAGTACGTTCAGTGTTAGCTGAAAATGGTTTTGCAGATGCATCAGTACAATTATTTGGTTCAAGCCAAGAGATTTTGGTTCGCTTAGCACCACGCGGTGATGATGTTAAAGCCGAAGTAATTGGTAACCAAGTAATTGATGCACTTAAAAAAGCCGATGATAGCGTAGTAATGCGTCGAATTGAGTTTGTTGGCCCAAGTGTAGGTGAAGACTTAAAAGAGCAGGGTGGCCTTGCCATGTTAACTGCGCTTATTTGTATCTTGATCTATGTGGCATTTCGCTTTGAGTGGCGTTTTGCGGTAGGCGCAGTGTCGGCACTTTTACACGATGTAATCATTACTTTAGGTTTGTTTTCAGTATTAGGGTTAGAGTTCGACTTAACCATATTGGCGGCAATACTGGCGGTAATAGGTTACTCTCTTAATGATACTATCGTTGTATCTGACCGTATTCGTGAGAACTTCCGCAAAGTGCGTATCGACGATACTGTTGAGATCATTGATATTTCATTAACGCAAACACTTAACCGTACTCTAGTAACTTCAATTACCACTATTTTAGTATTAATCGCCTTGTTTGCTTGGGGTGGTCAAACTATTCATGGTTTTGCTACAGCGCTGTTATTTGGTGTGTTTATTGGTACTTATTCTTCGATTTATGTTGCTAGTGCCGTTGCGATTGCGATGGGCGTAAGTAAAGAAGACTTAATACCAGAAGTTATCGAAAAAGAAGGCGCAGATTTAGACGCTATGCCATAGGTATAAATCTAAGTTTACGTTTAAAAAACCGCTCATTGAGCGGTTTTTTGCTTTTAAGTGTTTGTGTCGCCTACGAGAGTATAGAGTTACTTTGGTGCTTAATAACTTGTAGGCGAGTGGCTTGCCACCGCGCTGTTAAAAATATTCTAATGTCTTCTCTTTGTGCAAAATATTTTTAGTTATTCATTCGCAAAGAGGTTAAGAGACGCGCGTCAGCAAGCTTAACGCCTACGGGAGTTTAAAGTTACTTTGGTGCTTAATAACTTGTAGGCGAGTGGCTTGCCACCGCGCTGTTAAAAATATTCTAATGTCTTCTCTTTGTGCAAAATATTTTTAGTTATTCATTCGCAAAGAGGTTAAGAGACGCGCGTCAGCAAGCTTAACGCCTACGGGAGTTTAAAGTTACTTTGGTACTTAATAACTTGTAGGCGAGTGGCTTGCCACCGCGAAAGGTTTTTCACAACTCTATGTCTAACTGGTGAATTTAAAATTGCGCGAGGTACCTTGGTCAAGTAATTCCGCCTACGGGTTGGCATTGGTGTTTGGATTTGCGTAGTCGGGGCTTTATGCCGCGTGACTCAAATGTCTTCTCTTTGTGAAAAATATTTTAAGTTTTTCATTCACAAAGAGGTAAAGGAAGGTAATAGGGTTCGGCTTAACCTTACTTTCTCTGTGTTGCGCGAAGCGCCTCGGTGTCCTCTGTGGTGCAAATTGTTTAAATGATTAATTCACCACAGAGGGCACAGAGGGCACAGAGCTCACAGAGCTCACAGAGCTCACAGAGGAAGAGATTAAAGGGATAAAGTTAAAGGTGCTAGGGTTTTGGGAAGCCTGCGGGTTGGCATCGGTGTAAGGCTATATGTAAGCGGGGCTTTATCATAGCGAATTTTAATTATTGCTATTTATGAAATTAAATATTTCCTATAATAGTAATTATTGATTAAGTATTGATGTAACCAACTAATGTTAAAGCAACTTGTAGTCGCTAGTAGTCTAATTATTGTTAGCGGATGTGATGACAACGTTAAACCTAAGCAATCAAAGGCTGCAGTACAACCTTATCAATTAACAACACTTGAGCATTACCAGCATCAAGCTAACAACTTACTTCGCAGTATTAGAGTGCAAAAAGATGCGGCTAATTTAGAAACTCAATCTGCTGATTTAGTCGCGCTATCGCAGACTATCCTCAGTGACTTGATAGTTGATTATCCACAATGTGCTGAATACTTAAATGCGCTTATTGCTGTTGCTGATTTGCTCCCGTCATTGCCCCTAGAAGAAATTGAAAGTGGTTATCATAGCGATGGTAAGCTACCTAAGTTTGACGATCCCATATGTTATCACGGTAAGGATTTATTGGTTCATCCTGCGACTGTACAGGCGGTTGCTCGTTTAGGATTTGTTGACCCACAAGCTTATGAATATGCTGAACTTGAGATTATTGAGGTGATAGCTCATTTTGATCAGGTTGAACAAGCATTAAATAAATAACAAAATGCCGGAGTGTTAACGGGTACTGACATAAAATTGTCATACCAGCTTGCTACTTTAGCACTCTCTTAATGAAGTAATGGGTTGATGATAAGTGAGTGCTCGGCTAGGTATATTAGAAAATATCTTAAAAAACAGTGAAATAACGACACTGTTTCAACCCATCTTTGATATTGCAGGGCAGCAAATTTTAGGTTACGAAGCATTAAGTCGAGGCCCTAAAAATTGCGATCTAGAGATGCCAAATGCGCTTTTTAGTGCTGCAATTGTGCACGATAAAATCTCAGAGCTTGAGTTGTTATGCCGTTCAAAAGCGATCGAAAATTTTGTAAGGTTAAAACTACAAGGCAAATTATTCTTAAATGTAAGTCCTAAAACGTTACTTGATCCCTGCCATCCGAAAGGCGAAACATTACACCTAATTAAGCAGTTTGGCTTGGCCGCTAATAGAGTGGTGATTGAAGTTACCGAACAAGAAAAGGTCGATGATGGCTTTTTATTGCTGAAAACAATTGCTCATTATCGCCAGCTCGGTTTTTCGATTGCCATCGATGATTTAGGTGCAGGCTACTCAGGATTAAAGCAATGGTCAGAATTATGTCCTGACTATGTGAAAATTGATCGTTATTTTATTGACCATTGTGATGAAAGCGTGGTTAAAAAAGAATTTTTAAAATCAATTATAGAGTTAGCGAAAGTTACCAAAACAGCCGTGATAGCAGAGGGCATAGAGCGGGTTGAAGAACTAAGTTTACTTGAAGGGCTAGGCATTGTGAATGCGCAAGGCTTTTTGCTGGAACGACCAAGTTTAAAGCCTAGTTTAGCGTTTGACTCAGCTCAATTACAGCAATTAAGTTTTACTCCACTTACCAATCAGTTTGAGCAATCAATGGCGATAGGTTGGCTAGCAATCGAACAAGCCTCCATCGACAGTCATACCCGTTGTAAAGATGCGCATAATATTTTTGAAAAAGATAAATCGATTATCAGTCTTGCGGTTGTAGACGAAAACTTACAGCCGATAGGCTTATTACACAAAGATCAACTGACAGAAGTATTTGCGGCTCCTTATGGCCATGCTTTATACGACAAACAACCGGTTACGGCACTAATGCATAAGCAACCCTTGGTAGTTGATGAAAATCAGCTACTTGATACTGTTAGTCAGCAAATTACCGAAAATGATTTTGATATTCGCCGTCATATTGTGATCACTCGCACTGAGCAGTACTTAGGGCTCGCGCCACTGCGGGATATTTTAAAACATATTACGGAAGAGAAAATTCGTCATGCTCAGCATGCTAATCCACTTACGATGCTGCCGGGGAATGTTGCAATTAACGAAGCAATTGAGCATAGATTAAGAGCCAAACACAGCTTTGCATTAGCCTATATTGATTTAAACCACTTTAAGCAGTTCAACGATTTATATGGTTACGCCAGTGGTGATAGTGTCATCAAATTATTGGCCGATGTCACCACCCAAGCTTGTAGTAATGTGCCCAGTTTTGTTGGTCATATTGGTGGCGATGATTTTATGGTGGTCTTTGATGGTGATGATGCGGCTACAGTATGTAACAACATAATAACTGAGTTTGAGCTGAAATCTCGTGCATTCTTTACGCCAGAGCATATTGCCAGTGGTGGTTATTGGGCAACTAATCGTGAAGGTGAAAAGCAATTTGTACCTTTACTTACTTTATCGATTGGCGTTGTTGAACCCGATCTAGAGCAGTGTACTAACAGTCATCAAATTGCTGCATTGGCAACAGATGCTAAAAAAGAAGCAAAACGTTATCGCCACAGCTATCTATTTTTATGTAAACGACGTGGCCCTGCTTTGGCGGTTGTACGTTTAACTCCTGAGAAACAAGTCATATAAAATAACGTTAAGTAGGGCTGTTTTTCTTGAGTATTTATTGCTCAGCGTGTAGCTTTACTAAAACACTAGAAAATAATAAATATGACTAGGTATTTCTTTTCACTCATCTCGCTCTCGGTACTTATTGTTAGTACCGTATACAGTGCTAAAACTGCAGCAAAAGAAACGGTCACAATCGCTCAAGAACCTCGAACATTATATAAACGAGATGCATACTTAAAAGAGTTACTGCAACGTGCGCTTGATGCCGCTAATTATTCAGCCCAGTTAGAATCTGTCGTGGTACACCCTCACCAACAGCGAGCGCTCATATCCCTTGCCGATAATAGCGTTGACCTATATTGGAGTATGACCAGCCCCGAACGCGAAACCTTAGCAATACCGATAAAAGTGCCGTTATTTAAAGGTTATATTGGTAAGCGAGCCTTAGTAACTAGGCAGTCGTTTCTTAATCGCTTTGTTGATATCAAGAGCAAAGAGCAACTAAAAGGGTTTACTGCAATTCAAGGGCATGACTGGCCAGATACCAAAATATTGGCACATAATGATTTATCAGTACGGCCGTTTGCAAATTATCAAGCGATGTTTAATATCGTTTTGACCGGACGAGTTGATTACTTTCCTCGCTCCTTCATAGAAGTAAGCTCAGAGTTAAAAGAAGTTAATAAGCAAGCGCTGGTTATTGTGCCAAATTTATATATTAGCTACCCGAGTGCTTTTTATTACTTTGTGGCCAAACACAAGCCAGAACTGGCAAAAACGCTCAGCGATGGCTTAGCTATTATGCAAAAGAACGGTAGTTTTGATGAGCTATTTAATCAGTATTTTGGCGATGATTTAAAGGCCTTGCCATTTGATCCGCAGAACACTGTTGAGATCAAATTAGAGAACCCTTATTTTAATCATTAAAAAAGGAGCCTAGGCTCCTTTTAGTATCGATCTGAGTATAACTTGCTATTAGCGAAGTAACGCTTCAGTTAATACTGGGCGAATTTCACGGATCATCGCTTGTGTTAATTTCGGTGCGCCACAGATAATATTACCGCTGTGAGCGTAATTATTACCACCGGCAAAATCTACAACCATACCGCCAGCTTCTTTAACCATTAGTTCACCTGCAGCTGAGTTCCATGGTTTCAAACCAATTTCAAAGAAACCATCAACACGGCCAGCTGCCACGTATGCCATGTCTAGTGCAGAACAACCGGCACGGCGAATATCAGCAGTGTGAACAAACAATGCTTTGAATGCTTCAGTATACGCATCCATATGGTGTTTGTTTTTGAATGGGAAACCAGTGGCAAGAACAGTACCAGAAAGAACGGTAGTTTTACTTACACGAAGACGTTTGCTATTTAGCTGTGCGCCTTGACCACGAGAAGCGGTGAAAAGCTCGCCACGAATTGGATCGTAGATAACAGCTTGGTCTAGACGACCTTTAACTTTAAGTGCGATAGAAACCGCGTAATGAGGGATGCCTTTGATGAAGTTTGTAGTGCCATCAATAGGATCAACAATCCATTGGTAATCTGCATCTTTACCTACGTGCTCACCTAGCTCTTCACCAACAATAGAGTGAGTAGGGTAAGATTGTAAAATAGTGTCGCGAATTACGGCTTCGGCTTCTTTATCAATATTCGTTACTAAATCATTAGTGCCTTTTTGTTGCACTTCAACTTTTGATAAATCTTCGCCAGCGCGAAGTAAAATTTTGCCTGCGTTACGCGCAGCGCGAACCGCAATGTTTAACATTGGATGCATGGTATTACCTTTGGGTTGTAAAAGAACGTGTATATATTTCTATATATTTCAGCCGGCGTATTCTAGCGATTTTTGACACAAAGTAAACAATAAACCCCAAAAATTTTTGAGTGTTTTTTGTACTGGATTGAGTTGCAAGGTAAAAATTACAAGACAAAAGCCAGCATTGATCGTTGATACATAAAACTTCCCATATTTATTACCTAGAACCTAGAACCTAGAATCTTTGCTGCTTACAGCTTTTCTCTATGTTATAATTCGCGCAATTTTTTGGTATGAGTTAAACAGTAATGATCTTAGATGACATCCGCATTGTTTTAGTAAACACCTCGCATTCAGGTAACATCGGCTCAGCGGCGCGCGCGATGAAAACCATGGGCTTATCAAAACTGTATTTAGTTGATCCAGCGTGTGAAGTTGATAGCCACGCCAGCGCATTAGCGGCCGGTGCAACTGATGTGCTAGGTAATGCGGTAATCGTTGACACAGTTGCTGAAGCGATTGCAGGTTGTGCTCTAACTATTGGTACTAGCGCCCGTTCACGTACTTTATCGTGGCCTATGGTGGAACCACGTGAATGTGGTGAGAAGCTAGTTGCCGAAGCTGTTACTGGTCCTGTAGCATTAGTTTTTGGCCGCGAAAACAGTGGTTTAAGTAATGAAGAACTGCAACTGTGCAACTACCATGTGTGTATTCCGGCTAATCCTGAATATAGCTCGCTTAATTTAGCAATGGCTGTGCAGACCTTATGTTACGAAACGCGTATGGCATTTTTAAATCAACAACCAAAAGCCACGCCAGTAGATGATGCTGTGTATCCAAGCTCAAAACAAACCGAGTTATTTTACGAACACTTAGAACAAACCTTACTGGAAACAGGCTTTATTATTAAGCAGCATCCGGGCATGGTAATGACTAAGCTACGTCGTTTATTTAACCGTGCACGCCCAGAAGATGCAGAGCTAAATATCTTGCGCGGTATTTTAACCTCAATAAATAAGTCTACTAAATAAGCGAAAGTTATAAGACTATTTGCCGCTAATACTTGACTAAATTACTCAGGTAATTACAATGAACACAGTACTTGACTAAAACAGTCGGGTATTGAAGTTAATTGAGGGGCTAGGAAGATATAGGCACTAGGAATAGCTTGACTAGAATCGAGCTATATAAACTTTGTAGAACCTAGAACCTAGAACCTAG
>NZ_JACJEY010000159.1:0-836 GCF_014164295.1 Pseudoalteromonas sp. SG43-7 | reverse complement strand
TTGCCACCACTCGAGTGTTCACTGGGTACAAGACCGAGATAACTCATTAATTTACGGGGATGATCGAAGCGCGTTAAATCGCCAAGCTCAGCAACAACACCGGTGGCGACCAACAAACGAACACCACGCATCGCTTGTATTGCTTTAACTACTGGATAATAACGCCACTGATGAACGTGATGTGTAAGTTCATTATCTAATCGTTCAAGTCGGCTTATTCGCTCGGTAATTGTTTGTAAAAACTCTTGTAAGACGATGTGCTGCGCGGGATGTGGAAGCACAAGCTCAGTGAGCCAACGTAAATGTTTTTGTGACCAATTTGCGGTGCCTTTGTAATTAATATTATTACGAAGCAGCAGTGCTTTTAATTGATATTTAGCATCTTTTAAATCCTTCATGGCTACTTCGCGTGCGCGAGATAAATCACGAACGGCTTCATCTTCAGGCTCGGGGACATAGATAGGTGTTAAATCTTCGGATTTAAGTAATTTAGCGAGCTTAAGGGCATCACGTTTATCGGTTTTAATCTTCTCACCGGGTTTTTTAGGAATAAGAGACGGGGCAACCACATAGCAGCAATGGCCAAGGCTTGTGATTAATCTGTAAATCCAATAACCACAAGGGCCTGCTTCATAAACAAAGTGTAGCGTTGCGCCAGGGTATTTAGATTCAAACTGACGAACAAGCTTTTGAACGGCAACTTTGGAAGACGAAAATCGACCAAGGTGAACAGGTTGTGCACCTCTATGTTCTTCAATATAGGCGACTTCATTGAATTCTTTATGTGTATCAAGTCCGATAAAAAGTATGCTATGTTTATTCATGTTAGCCTCTGC
>NZ_JACJEY010000158.1:0-865 GCF_014164295.1 Pseudoalteromonas sp. SG43-7 | reverse complement strand
CGCCATTGCTGTCTTTAACTGTGTAAGTAAAGCTGTCGTCACCATAGTAATCTGCATTGGCGGTGTAAATGATTGCCCCCGTTGCGGTTACTTGAGTTTGCCCATTGCTTGGTGCACTGACAACCGTCACACTGCTCACATCTAAGCTGTCGCCGATATCAACATCACTGTCGTTACCCAATACGTTAACTTCAAATGAACCTTCTTCTTGCAGTTGGGCGGTGTTATCTAGCGCCACTGGTGCATCGTTCACGGCATTAATGGTCAGTGTGACGGTCGCTGGGGTTGAGCTTAAGCCTTCGCTGTCTGTTAATGTGTAGGTGAAACTAAATACCCCATTCACATCTTGGCTTGGCACGATAGCTAAACTACCATCGAGGTTAACACTGACTGTCGCAAAGTCGTACATGCCCGCCCCCGTGCCTTGGTTTTCAAGGCTTACGTTGGCAGCATTAAAGCCACTGTCTTCTACGTCTGAGTCGTTTGCTAAAATAGCTAACGTTGTTGCGGTATCTTCATCAGTCGTCACTGCATCATTAGCAACAACTGGACGGTCATTCACCGCACCTATATTTACCGTAACGGTTCCTGGCAGTGACACACCGCCTTCGCTGTCGGTAATGGTGTAGGTGAAACTGTCTTGCCCTGTAACGTTCGCATCTGGGGTATACACAAAGGTGCCCGCGGCTTGGTCAAACACCACTTGCCCTGAGCTTGGCGCTCTGACTAAGTTAATCGTGCCCGTTGGGATGGTGTCTTCCACATCACTGGCCAGTGAACGCACATTGGTCACTGCTGATGCGGTGTCTTCATCCACACTTAAGCTGATAGCTTGTACCTCAGGGAGGTCGTTCACTGGGGTAAT
>NZ_JACJEY010000157.1:0-897 GCF_014164295.1 Pseudoalteromonas sp. SG43-7 | reverse complement strand
TGTAATGGTCAACAAATTCTGTAGAGATTCTAAGCGGCATTTTTTAATTCATTATATTTCTGATGTGGCGTCATATAATTAAGCGTAGAATGCCTACGTTTGTAATTGTAAAACTGAATATAATTGTCCACCTCACTTATAACTGAATGATGATTTATAAATGACAGGCGATTCAGTCGCTCTGTTTTTAAACTTCTAAAAAATCGCTCCATTACTGCATTATCCCAACAATTACCTCGACGACTCATACTTTGCGTTATAGTTAGTTGTGATAACCGAGCTCTAAACGAGGCAGCAGAATACTGACACCCCTGATCGGAATGAAACATCAGTTGATTAAGAACCGGCTGTTGACGCTTAATAGCATTATTCAATGCTGCTATAGCCAATTCAGCATTTGGGCTTGTTGATAAGGCATACCCTACAACTTCCCTCGTTGATAAGTCTAACACACAGGCCAAGTAGCTCCACCCTTGACGGTTCCTGATATAGGTAATATCACCGACCCAATGCGTGTTATGTGAATCAGGGTTAAACTCTCGTTTTAAGAGGTTCTGTGCGTACTTATGTTCATCACCTGAGTTAGGGTAGTAA
This sequence comes from Pseudoalteromonas sp. SG43-7, assembly GCF_014164295.1. Classification (NCBI taxonomy): domain Bacteria; kingdom Pseudomonadati; phylum Pseudomonadota; class Gammaproteobacteria; order Alteromonadales; family Pseudoalteromonadaceae; genus Pseudoalteromonas; species Pseudoalteromonas sp. SG43-7. Next base: position 303 of record NZ_JACJEY010000157.1, on the reverse strand, counting down.
TGTTTTTTCTTCGGCCTGATGGCTTTTATATTCAACTTTTTCATCAGTGCCGCTGTTTTATATATTCCAATCGTATGATTTAACGCATTCAGTTCAACGTTCACTCTGCGTCTACCATACGTATAACCAGAATCGTCAGCGATAGATTTAATTAACGCCAGCAGTGCCTGCTCTGACTTATTTGGCGCGACGGGCGCATAGTAATAACTACTTGTACTGACTTCTAAAGCACGACACAACTCAGATACCGTATAGCTTGGGGTCGCTTTCTTCAATGCTTTAATTACTTTAAATTTTGATTGT
>NZ_JACJEY010000156.1:0-902 GCF_014164295.1 Pseudoalteromonas sp. SG43-7 | reverse complement strand
GTAGCGTTTTAATTTATATGTGGGTGATTAGCTCAGTTGGGAGAGCATCGCCCTTACAAGGCGAGGGTCACTGGTTCAAGTCCAGTATCACCCACCACATATAAAACCTGTTATTATATTAGTAGTTGCATGTTTTAAATTTGTAATATGGGTCACAAGCTCAGTTACAAGAAAAGAGAGCATCACCGCTATTTACAACTAACGGCGAGGTTCACTGGTTAAAATCCAGTACTATTTATTTTAATAGTAGCGTTTTAAATTTGTAATATGGGTCGTTAGCTCAGTTGGGAGAGCATCGCCCTTACAAGGCGAGGGTCACTGGTTCAAGTCCAGTACGACCCACCATTCTTAGAATGGTGCATATTACATGATATCTAAATGGGTGATTAGCTCAGTTGGGAGAGCATCGCCCTTACAAGGCGAGGGTCACTGGTTCAAGTCCAGTATCACCCACCATTTAGATATAAAACTTTACGGGTCGTTAGCTCAGTTGGGAGAGCATCGCCCTTACAAGGCGAGGGTCACTGGTTCAAGTCCAGTACGACCCACCATTTATAAAATGGTTATCGTAAAGTTTAGTAATTGATTATATGGGGTCGTTAGCTCAGTTGGGAGAGCATCGCCCTTACAAGGCGAGGGTCACTGGTTCAAGTCCAGTACGACCCACCATTTAATCAAAATTATATGTGGGTGATTAGCTCAGTTGGGAGAGCATCGCCCTTACAAGGCGAGGGTCACTGGTTCAAGTCCAGTATCACCCACCACATATAAAACCTTACGTTTAATTAATAATTAGCTCAGTTGAAAAAAAGAGCATCGCCACCCTTCACAAATAATGGCGAGGATCACTGGTTCAAGTCCAGTATCACCCACCACATATAAAACCTCACGTTTAATTAATA
>NZ_JACJEY010000155.1:0-908 GCF_014164295.1 Pseudoalteromonas sp. SG43-7 | reverse complement strand
CTGATCAACGGATCTAAGGTATCCACACTGCCAGTGCCGGTGTCACTGCCGGTATTGCCTGCCGCATCGGTAATACTGGCGGTTACTGTATAACTGCCATCCGTTAAGCTTGGTGCTGTTACTTGCCATGAACCATCAGCGAGGACGGTGGCACTTAATCCATAACTATCGCCATTGACATCCACGATACTGATGCTAACAACGGTGCCCGTAGGCTCGGTTGAGGTACCCGTAATCGTTGGTGTCGCATTGTTTCCAAGGCCATTATCATTAACCATAACAACAGGCACTGAGGTATCAATAGTGCCCGTTAAGTTGACTTGCGTGCTATTTCCAGCCGCATCCAGGATGGTCGTCTCAACGCTGTAATCGCCCTCGCTCAAGCCATTTGGTACTTCCACAGACCATTGACCATTGCTTTGTACTGTCGCGCTTAGGGTTTGTTCGACCCCGTTAGCATCGGTAACCACTAAGGTCACTGTGCCACCGATTTCATTACTGGTGCCACTGAATACCGGGGTGACGTCACTGCCAGCACCGACACCTTGTACAGTAAGACTCGGCGCGGTGGTGTCAATCACACCACTAACCGACTCGGTGGTTTCGTTGCCCACACTGTCGCGAACACTGACCTCAACACTAAACGCGCCATCAGGCAGTGGGGTTGTCGGGCTAATTACCCAATCACCATTGGCATCCACGGTGGCGCTGAGGGTTTGCGTGTTGCCATCTTTATCGGTAACAACCACCGTCACTGCCGCCCCTTGGCCCGCATCAGTGGTGCCACTAATGGCTGGGGTGTTGTCATTGCTCAATGTATCGACGCTCACCGTGAGCGTCGGTGGCGTACCATCAAAATCAGTCGAAGTGATCGTGCGCACATTACCTGCTTCATCACTGGCACTGGC
>NZ_JACJEY010000154.1:0-925 GCF_014164295.1 Pseudoalteromonas sp. SG43-7 | reverse complement strand
GGTACATCCCACTGGTCATCAAACTTAATTAAAGTCACGAATATATCATTACCTTCATCCGTTGAACCCGATACAACCATATAATCTATTTCACCTGTTGTTGCACAACCGCCTAGTAATACAGCTAACAGACTAATAAGAAGTAATTTTATGAGGTTGTCCATAATCTATATCCATTTATTAGTTGTGATTGCCATTGTGTGCTGAGCTCTGCTTGCGCAGGCTGATTATAACAAAGCGCGAGCTGTGGTTTTTAGTGGTGAATTCAGCGTCTTCTTCAGGGCCATGAGCTACGGGCTGCCTCTGCGAATACTTTATAGAACATAAGCTTAGGGTCGTGGCTTTACTACTTATTCTCACGCCATTGAGCTTGCCCAGAGCCAAGCTCGTGTAGAACACGTCCAGTAAACCCGGCTGATGGTGTATTTGAAATCCAAACCTTTATCTCACCTGATTCACCCATACCAACTATTAAATATGGGTAAATATCAGTTTCTACTTCGCCTGTATGGTAACTAAATCGAGGTAATTTACTGGCTAATTTACAACCATTTTTATCTATTGCCACTTCACCAAAGTAAATTCTATTTTCTGACTTATCTAACCATTCAACGGCGACTTTTTCTGGGAATTTTTGATCGTAAACGCCACTTGTTTTACCGGCACTTTGCCAGCAACAACCAAGGCTCCCCATAGGAATACCCCAACTATTATCAAAAGTAATTGATTGCACCCAAATTTCATTACCCTTTTGTGTCGCACCGCCTGCAACCATGTAATCAATTTTACCTGTAGACGAACATCCTACAGCGAATAATATTAAAGCGAGTGTGATAAGTAATTTTATGAGCTTGTCCATAATCTATATCCATTTATTAGTTGTGATTGCCATTGCTCACTCTTTTCATCTTGTTCTGGCTGATTG
>NZ_JACJEY010000153.1:0-976 GCF_014164295.1 Pseudoalteromonas sp. SG43-7 | reverse complement strand
GCATAAAGATTAAGTCAATTTTATCCAGTCTCTAGAGCATATGCTTTTAACCGTATCAGGAACAGAAATGAATTTATTCCACGCTTGCGAAACCTGTTCGACTATTTCTTCATAACCACTAAACACACGATTAGATAAACAGTGTTGCCGTATCCAACTCCATACTTGCTCTATTGGATTTAACTCCGGGGAGTAAGGCGGAAGTTTTATTAGCGTGACATTATTGAATGGTTTTACAGTATCAATAGTATGCCAACCAGCGCCATCAACGATCACGACGGCATGACGTCCTACCTCCGTGGCTTTTGATATTAATTCCATGTGTTGCGTCATGACGTCTTTATTGACGATAGGGCTGATCAGCGCTTCTGTTTTACCATTACTTGGGCACACTGCACCAAATAAGTATCCATACTCAAACTGCTGTTGTTTTGTTGCGCGAGGCCTAGAGCCTGTTTCAGCCCATAAGCGTGTTGTTTGATTTTGTTGTCCAAACCGTGCTTCATCTTGAAACCACACATCAATGCGATCTAAAGGGAGATGTCCTGGGGTGTGAAGGATCGTTTCCACTTGGAACTTTTTTAAAAGCCTCTTGGCTTTCTTTTGACTGCTTTGGGTGCTTAGAACGGCTTGTGATCCAGCTAAACCCACGCTTCTTGAGCAGTTTGTAAATATGATCGGTGTGATATCTTATGTTGAACTGGTCATAAATATACTGAGCAATATCTTCCCCCATTAGTCTGCCTCCTTCTGAAGAACTTGCTGACTGTTTTACATAATCTGACAGTGTGTTTAGTTGTTGTAAGGTTAATTTAGCTGGACGACCTTTAATCGGTTTGTTGTTCAAGCCAGTAACGCCATTATTAAGGTAGTTTGAAACCCATTTATTGACACTGCCGCGCGCTGTATTTAGCCGCTTAGCAATATTCGTTCTGTTTTCACCCTCAAAGAATAATGAAACAGCAAGCAGGCGTAT
>NZ_JACJEY010000152.1:0-1023 GCF_014164295.1 Pseudoalteromonas sp. SG43-7 | reverse complement strand
ATCATCACATTGAGATAATGCTTTTTCAACCGCTTGAACTTTAAATTCTTGTGTAAATCGACGTCTCATTTTTATCTGCCTCTATTAAAAGTTAGAGGCGACAACTATCCTGACACAGGGGGATAATGGCCCACCTTGAGGGACTCCTTTGGTTGACTCAAACCACAGACCTGTTTCGCGCTCTGCGATCCCCGCTCGTAAGTATTTACCGAGTAGGCGCATGAGTGCTTTGTCTTTGATTTTACGACCAATACGATTCATCAGCATGTCATGGTTTACCTCATCAAAGAACTTAGACAAGTCAATATCAACCGCTGTTTTATAACCTTGTTTAACACAAGCTTGAACATGTTTTACTGCTTGACTGGCTCTTTTATGAGGGCGATAACCATAACTATGTGGTGAAAATTGAGGCTCAAAGTAAGGGTTAATCACTTGAGCAATGGCTTGTTGGATCACTCTGTCGATAACAGCAGGGATCCCAAGCATTCGCTCACCGCCATCAGGTTTGGGTATCATCACGCGTTTGACTGGCAAGGGTTGATAAGTGCCGTTAAGTAATTGTTGTTTAATACCCAGCCAATGTAACTTAGCGAAGTCATTAAATTCCTCAATACTCATATTATCAATACCCGCAGCCCCTTTATTGCGCTTAACATGTTGCCATGCTGCGCTAATATTGTGGTTGCTTAGTACCTTTGCCATAAGGTCATGATCTATTTGGTTATATTCATTCGAGGTATTATTCACAGTCGAACGCTGTTCATCACTATCACAACACGGTGATCTATGTGAATTCAAGTTCATTTGTAGTGTCTCCTCTGGTTAAGATGTTCAGGCCTTCACCGTGTCCCCTCCATTACGATGGGCGTTTGGCTACTATGCCGTCTGCTGACTTCTGATAAATCACTTTAACGATTACTCGATAAAGCGCGTCTAAAACTAACGCTTGTTTACTGCTATTTCGCTCGCTGTAGGTCGCAGCAACCAAAGCGCCAAGGGTTGAACAACCAGTCCCTAACT
>NZ_JACJEY010000151.1:0-1028 GCF_014164295.1 Pseudoalteromonas sp. SG43-7 | reverse complement strand
GAGAGCCTCTATATGTGTTTGCCGTAAGCAACTTGCTTAACAGCCGCATCGACAGACGAAGTAAACGAATTTGTTTATTGATTTAGAATTGACCGTCCATTTATAAAAACGGTCAAAAAGAATACTAGTGCCTATTGACAGAGTTTAGGCTCATATGTGTTAAGTATTCAAAGTTATGGACACTTAGACGCCCAAATAGCATTGGCGGCTAGAGTTAGTTTGCATTGATCTTCTGCTTTAAAGACACCAGGGATTTCCCTACCACAAAATCGCTCATATTTTATGGCAGTATCTGAATGGTAATATAAACGGCAAGATGAAGATTCAGACGATTTTCTAACAGCGACCGAAGCGATGCAGTCTGCATCAGCTGCACAGAGGTCCTGGCACCCGCCATTAACTGATTCAAATATAGACATAGTTCCTGATTTAGCGATATATCCGCCCTCTAGCTCCCACCACCCTTCCTTAACGGTAACGCCATCTGAGTTTACGAAGTCTCGTAGGCTTATGCTGAGTAATCCATTGCTTGGGCTATCGCCACAGCTTAGAAGTCTATTGCCCGTACCATCGTCAAAAAAGTTTGTAGATATCATTCTTGTCAATGTACCGGTGGGGACTGTATGAGTACTGGATGGGCAGCCTACTGGATATATATTGTTTGCCGCTAAGGCCTCACATATATGCTGATGATTCAGTTCTACTGTCTGGTTTTGTTCAGGAGTAGCGGCAACAGCGCAATCATAGGCATTCCACAGACCATCTTTATTGATATCTTCATCGAGATCATTGACTCGGTCACCATTTAGATCCCAGCAATTAATGCCAGCAACTCCGATTACACCTTGAGGCCCTGTAGCTCCTGTTTCCCCTGTAGCTCCTGTTTCCCCTGTAGCTCCTGTTTCCCCTGTAGTTCCAGTATTTCCGTTATCACCTTCTAAAGGACACCCTGAAAGTAACGTTATCAAAGTTAGCGTTATAAATATTTTTGTTTTCATGAAAATTCCTTAGTTAGATAGTTAGATAGT
>NZ_JACJEY010000150.1:0-1057 GCF_014164295.1 Pseudoalteromonas sp. SG43-7 | reverse complement strand
CTGCTGGCGAGGGTCGTCAATTGATTCGAAATATTTAAATAGTTGAATATCAGGCATGGGGGCTCCTTAAAAAGGAGTATAAGATCATACTTTTAAGTCAAGGTAAAGTTCGTGATCTTGCCCTGAATTAAAGCCTTGTTGTTTTACTAGAATAAATAACTCGAATATAAAAAAATTCAATGGAAGTTGTTTATTTTATATTGCGTGATATTATCCATCTTATTAGGGACAAAAATATAAGGATATGAATATGTTAAAAATTAAGAATATTGCTTTAGCGACTGCTTTAGCGTCTATATCGTCACTTACACAAGCTGCTGTATTTGATGGTGCCTCTCATTGCTCTGAAGATACAGTTTATAAGTCACAAGCCGTTAATAATCTAGCTGCTTCAATAGGTGATCTAGCTGCACTAAAAGAAGTAACTCTAGAAAAAACTGGTACTACAGAAAATGGCTACTTTACTTTTGATCCTCAATTTTCACGCTCTGAGCGTTATTTCAACTGTAGCATTCCTTTAAATGACACGATTGGTAATTTTGAGCTTAAAGTTCATGGCATTACTGAAGGTTTAAATAGCTCAAACGGCGGCTGCTTAATTTCACGTGTTCGTAAAGTAAGTGATGGCGGGCAAGAGAAGTGGTTTAAGTATGCTACAGGAAAGGGCTTTGACTGGATTGATATTGCTGACACTGCAAATAGCTCAAAGCAGTTTGTATCGTATGTAACAGCTCTTGATAATAATTTTGAAAGTGATGCTGTTCTTAGTTTGAAATGCCGCACTACATGGCAGCACGGCTCTGTTGCTATTGGGCAAATAGAAATCAATAATCAATAATATAATTAAAACTTAGTCCTTAATAATAAGGCTTAGAATCACTTCTAAGCCTTTTTTGTATTTGTTGCTGTTCGGTTAAACTTAGCAACTTAATTAATACCAATCGACTTAAATATTTAACCATTCTAGCGAGCTAAATAAAGCGCTAACTGCGTTATAATTTTTTCAAGTAGAACAACTACATGTCAAAATTTACGCCTTGTTATCACTGTATTTATC